>CAYMQR010000194.1:0-8715 GCA_964392195.1 uncultured bacterium
CGCCGACGGAGCGGCGCCCTCCAGATCGATGCGATCGCAGGGGAATGTCGGGGCGGGCGTGACCCCGCCCGCGATCGGGGTCGCGCGCCGAGCTCACATCGCGCGCAGGAAGGCGTGGATGCGGGCGTTGGCCTCGTCGGCGAGCGGGTAGCGCAGCTCGTCGAAGCCGTGGACGCCGCCCGGGTACACGGCGAGCTCGGCGCTGCCGCCCGCCGCGAGCCAGCGCTCGTGCATCAGCAGCGTGTCGTCGAGCACGGGGTCGAGGGTGCCGACGCTGAAGAGCGCGGGCGGCAGTCCGTCGAGCCGCGCGTGCAGTGGCGAGACGTCGGGATCGGCGAGCTTCTCGGGGACCACGAAGTGCCGCACGTACCACTCCATCGTCGCGCGATCGAACTGGAACCCCGGCTCGGTGGCGGCGCGCGCGCTCGGCGTGCCCGCGAGGTCGAACGTGCCGTAGCTCGCGACGAGGGCACGGTAGGGCGCGAGGCGGCGGCGATCGCGCAGCCGGAGCAGCGCCACCACCGCGAGCTGCGCCCCCGCGCTCTCGCCGCCGATCGCGAGCCGATCCGCCGGACCACCGAGCGCCGCCGCGCCGCCGTCGCGCGCGAGCCACAGCGCGGCGCGCTCGGCGTCGTCGGGTGCGGCCGGGTAGGGGTGCTCCGGCGCGAGCCGGTAATCCACGCTGATCACGGTGAGCCGCGTCTCGGCCGCGAGCCGCGCGAGGCGCGTGTCCTGGTGATGGGCGGCCCCCAGCACCCACCCGCCGGGATGGAAGTGAAGGTAGAAGCCCTCGCACGGCTCGGCGCGCAGCACCCGCACGCGCAGCGGCTCGGGCGAGCCCGCCACCGCTTCGATCGCGTGGGTCTCGGCGCGCGGATCGAGGGTGAGCGGCGGCCAGCTCTCGCGCAGCGCGCGCGCCTCGGCGGGGCTCATCGTCCAGAGCGCGGGCGTGGCCCGCGCGATCTGGGCCAGGCGGCGGTTGAGCGCGGCGGTCGAGGGAGCGATCGCGTCGTCGCGGAACCACGCCGGGTCGAGGCATGGCCGCGCCATCGGGCGTCCGTCGTGACTTGTGTCGGTGGTCACCGCGCGCGCATCGTAGCTCCGGTGATCGTGTGCGCCGGTGCCGTTCCGCGTCGCCGGGACAACGCCACCTCGACTCGCGATAATCGATCGTTTCCACTCCCCGCGCACGCGAGGTGACGAACACGATGGCCCCGACCACCCAGCCCGAGATCCGCCAGCTCGTCGTCGACTGGCTCGACGACAACTTCCACTTCGGCGACGCCGCCAAGCTCATCAAGGACGACGAGATGAGCTTCCTCGACAACGGCATCCTCGACAGCCTGGGCTTCGTCCAGCTCGTCCTCCACCTCGAGGACAGCTTCCACTTCCAGATCGATCGCAAGGACCTGTCCCGCGAGAACTTCGACGGGCTGGGCAAGATCGTGCGCTACGTGATGGCGCACCCGAAGCTCGGAGCGAACGCGTGACTCCCGATCCCGTGACGTACCGCCCCTCCGCCGAGCAGGTGGCGCGCTCGCGCATGAGCGAGCTGATGCGCGCCGCCGCCGCGGCGACCGGCCGCCCGATCCCCGATTACGCCGCGCTGCAGCGCTTCGCCCTGGACGACCCGGCGCGGTTCTGGTCGCTCCTGCTCGGCTTCAGCGGGCTCGAGTTCGAGGGCGAGATGGAGCCCGCGGTGCTCGGCGACTCGATCGAGCTCGCCGCGTTCTTCCCCGGCGTCTCCCTCAACTACGCCGAGAACCTGCTCACCGCGGGGCCGGGCCGCGAGGACGATCGGCCCGCGCTCAGCGCGTGCGACGAGCGCGGCCGCGTCACGCGCCTCACCCGCCGCGAGCTGCGCGCGCGCGTGATCAAGGTGGCGCGCGCGCTGCGCCGCCACGGCATCGAGGCG
This sequence comes from uncultured bacterium, assembly GCA_964392195.1. Lineage (GTDB taxonomy): Bacteria > JADJOY01 > JADJOY01 > JADJOY01 > JADJOY01 > JADJOY01. The sequence continues at coordinate 1,916 of CAYMQR010000194.1, forward strand.
GGCGACCGCGTGGCCGCGGTGGTGGCGAACGGTGCGGAGGCGGTGATCGCGTGCCTGGGCGCCGCGGCGATCGGCGCCACGTGGTCGTCCACCGCCACCGACCTCGCCGCCGCCGCGGTGCTGCAGCGCTTCGCGCCGATCCAGCCGCGCGTGCTGTTCGCGAGCCGCCGCCAGCTCCTCCAGGGCCAGGAGCGCAGCCTCGACCTCCACGTCGGCGAGATCGTCGCCGGGCTGCCGTCGCTCGAGCTGGTCGTGTCCCTCGACGACGAGCCGTTCGACTTCGCGTGCGAGAGCGCGCAGCTCACCACCCTCGACGAGCTGACCCGCATCACCACCGTCGCGGTGCGGCGCCCCACCGAGTTCGAGTGGCCGCGGTTCCCGTTCAACCACCCGCTCTTCATCCTGTTCTCGTCGGGAACCACCGGCGCGCCGAAGTGCATCGTCCACGGCGCCGGCGGCACCCTCCTCGAGCACTGGAAGGAGCTGGCGCTGCACTCGGCGCTGACGCCCGAGGACAAGCTCTACTTCCACACCACCGCCGGCTGGATGATGTGGAACTGGCAGCTCTCGGCGCTCGTCACCGGCGCCGAGGTGGTGCTCTTCGACGGCTCGGTGAGCCACCCGGCGGAGGACGCGCTGTGGCAGCTCGTGGCGCGCGAGCAGGTCACGGTGCTCGGCACCAGCCCGGCGTTCCTGCAGTTCAGCCGCGAATTCGGACTGGTGCCGCGCCAGCGCGCCGACCTGTCGCGGCTGCGCGCGATGATGTCGACCGGCTCGATCCTCCACGACAGCCTCTACGACTGGGTGCGGGAGAACGTGGGCGAGCTGCCGCTCCAGTCGATCTCGGGCGGCACCGACATCATCGGCTGCTTCGTGCTCGGCAACCCCACGCTCCCGGTGGTGCGCGGCGAGGCGCAGTGCGTGAGCCTCGGGCTCGACGTGCGCGCGCTGATGCCCGACGGCGGCTTCGGCGCCGGCCCCGGCGAGCTGGTGTGCGCGGCGCCGTTTCCGTCGCGCCCGGTGGGGCTCTTCGGCGACACCACCGGCACCCGCTTCCACGAGGCCTACTTCGCGCAGAACGAGGGGCTCTGGACCCACGGCGACCTGCTCGAGCTCACGCCCTCCGGCGGCGCGCGCATCCTCGGCCGCACCGACGGCATCATGAACGTGCGCGGCATCCGCGTCGGTCCGGCCGAGATCTACTCGGTGCTGACCCAGGTGCCGGAGGTCGTCGAGGGCATGGCGGTCGAGCAGGCGGCGCCGCGCGAGCCGGGCGGGAGCCGGATCGTGCTGCTGGTGGTGCTCAAGCCCGGACACGTGCTCGATCGCCCGCTCACGCTGCGCATCAAGAAGGAGATCAAGACGCGCGCCTCGGCGGCGCACGTGCCGGCGGTGATCGTGCAGGTGCCCGAGGTGCCGGTCACGCTCAACAACAAGCGCTCCGAGCGCGCCGCCCGCGACGTGCTGAACGGGCTGTGGCCGAAGAACGTGGACGCGCTCAAGAACCCCGGCATCCTCCACGTGCTGCGCGATCACCCCGAGCTCACGGTCAAGCCGGCCGCGGGCTGACCCGCGCCGCGCAGGCCGACCCTCCGCGGCCCCCCGCTCGCCCCAGTTTTCGCCGCACCGCGGCGTGGAGACGGCGGCGGCGATGGAGCTAGGGTCGAGGGTCGGCGTGCCTCGACGGGCGCCACCCGCGAGGAGGGCGGACGGTGGCTCGGATGGGCATGGGCAGGCTCGGGTTCGCGATCGTGCTCGCGGGGCTCGTCGGCTGCGGGTCGAGCGACCCGGATCCCACGCCCCCCGACCCGGCGTCGTTCTCCGCGGTGGTCCAGCCGGCGCTCGCGGTGCTCGAGGAGAGCTACGGCAACGTGCGCGGCTCGAGCTGGAACCTGAGCGCCGACACCGCGCCGGGAGCGGACTGGGTGCTGCAGACGCCGCTCGCCGGGTGGTGGGGTCGCCCGCTCGCCGAGCTGCCCACGCCGGTCCGCTGCGACGGCCGCGATCCGGATTGCGACCGGGACTTCGCGCTGCTGCGCTGCGAGACGCAGAGCGATTGCCGCGAAGGCGGCGTGTGCAGCGAGGTCCGCGCGACGGTCGCGGCCCCCGGGCAGGCGCCGCGGCGGCTCTGCGTGGGGCACTCGGACGGCTTCTACGATCGCATCCACGACGAGCTCATCGAGGCGCGGCGGTTCGTCGACATCACCAGCCTGAGCCCGGCGGACGGCCGCTTCGAGGCGGCGATCCGCAACGCCCTCACCTACCTGTCGCGGGCCGGCCGGCGCGTCGAGGTGCGGCTCTTCTACGGCGCGCCGCCGGCGCCGCCCACCGACGCCGCGCAGGTGGTGGCGAACCTGAGCCGCGACCTCGGCGAGCCGTCCTCGGTCACGATCCACGCCGGCGCGTACCGCACCAAGCTCTCGTCGTGGAACCACGCCAAGATCATCGCCATCGACGGCGAGCGCCTCATCGAGGGCGGCCACAACCTGTGGACCGACCACTACCTGACCTACGCGCCGATCCACGACCTCTCGATGCTGCTGGAGGGAACTCCCGCGGCCGACGGGCACGCCTTCGCGAACCGGCTCTGGGACCTGATCTGCGACGAGCCCGAGTTCGACGGCGCGGTGCAGCTCGCGCGCCACCCCGGGTCCGCGCCGCGATGCCCGCCCGCTTACGAGCGCGGCGCGGACCATCGCCGTGGCCAGGGGCGGTCGCGGGTCGTGACGGTCGGGCGGCTGGGAGTCCTCGGCGAGCACCCCAGCGATCAGGCGATCGTCGAGCTGCTCGGCGCGGCGCAGCGCTCGATCCGCGTCTCGCAGCAGGACATCGGGCCGATCCTCGCGCTCGGGATCCCGGTGGGGGACTGGCCGGAGCCGATCGTCGCCGCGCTCGCGCGCGCCGTGCTGCGCGGCGTGGACGTGCAGGTCGTGGTGAGCAACCTGGGCTCGCTGCCCGGTGGGCTCGGCCCCCTCGAGGCGGGGTACGGCAACGGCTGGACCCCGGAGGACGTGGCGACACGGATCCGCGAATGGCTCGGCGACCATCCGTTCCAGGCGCCGCTCTTCACGGACTTCGACGCGCTCGTGTGCGAACGGCTGAGCGTGGCGAGCTTGCGCTCCTCGCCGGGCGACGAGACCTGGCCCAACGGTTCCGGCATCGGCAATCACGCCAAGATGTTCATCGTCGACGATGCCGCGTTCTACGTGGGATCTCAGAACTTCTATTTCTCCGATCTCGCCGAGTGGGGCGCGGTGGTCGACGACGCGGCGCTCACCGGTGAACTGGTCGCCGAGTACTGGGACCCGCTCTGGCGCGAGTCGTCGCGCACGGCGGTATCGGGTCCGGATGCGGGGCGGTGCTTCCTGCGGAACCAGATGGGGTGACCGCGTCCCGGACATCGAGGCAGGTCCTGGGCCGGGACGGACGGCACCCCAGGGTGAGGCGGGCTAGACTCGTCACCTGCCGTACCGGGCCCGGCCGGCTCGGAGATCGGAGGCCCCCATGACTCCTGGCGCTCCCACCGCGTTGGACGGGAAGGCAGACGTGGAGCGCGCGGTGACGCTGCTCGCCGAGTGGCTGCCCGTGTCGCTTCAGCCCCTCGCGCGGATCGCCTTCAACTACCGCTGGTGCTGGATGGGACCGGAGGCGGAGGCGCTGTTCCGCGTCATCGATCCCGCGGTGTGGCGCCGCAGCGGCCGCAACCCCCGCCAGGTGATCGAGAGCACTCCGCGCTCGCGGCTGGAGGAGCTCGGCCACGACCGCGGCTACGTCGAGCAGGTCCGGCGCACCTGGGCGCGCGTCCGCCACGACCTGGAGCGGCCCGCGCTCGCCGGCCCCTTCCAGCCCGAGCGGCCGGTCGCGTACGTGTGCGCCGAGTTCGGGATCCACGGCTCGCTGCCCTGCTACAGCGGCGGCCTGGGAGTGCTGGCCGGTGACCTGCTGAAGGCGGCCTCGGATCTCGCGCTGCCGATGATCGGCATCGGCCTCATGTATCGGCAGGGCTACTTCAGCCAGCGCCTCGATCTCAGCGGGCTGCAACACGAGTACTGGGTGGCAGCCGATTTCGATCGGCTGCCGGCGGTGCTCGTGACCGGCGCGGACGGGCAGCCCGTGGTGGTGAACGTGCGGATGCGCGGCCGTACCGTGCGGATCCAGGTGTGGCGGGTCGACGTCGGACGGGTGCCGCTCTACCTCCTCGACACGGATCGGGAGGACAACGAGCCGATCGACCGCTGGATCACGGCGCGGCTCTACGTCGGCGACCGTCACACCCGCCTCGCCCAGTACTCGGTGCTCGGGATCGGCGGGATGCGCGCGCTGGAGGCGCTCGGCATCCGCCCCGCGCTCGTTCACCTCAACGAGGGTCATGGAGCGCTGTCCAGCTTCGAGCGGCTGCGCGAGCTGATGGCGTTCGGCCGCGGCCTCGACGAGGCGCTCGAGCAGGTTCGCCACGAGACCGTCTTCACGACCCACACGCCGGTCGAGGCGGGCAACGAGAGCTATCGCGAGGACGAGATCACGTCGGTGCTCGGCGACTTCATGGAAGAGCTGCCGATCCCGCCGGCGACGTTCTTCGGGCTCGGGCGCAAGGACCCGGCCGACCGCTCGGAGCCGTCCGGCTTCACGCCGCTCGCGCTGCGCACCAGCCGCGTGGCGAACGGCGTGTCGCGCCGCCACGGCGCGGTGTCGCGGTCGATGTGGAAGTCGATCTGGCCCGAGCGCGCGCTGGAGAACGTGCCGATCCGCCACGTCACCAATGGCGTCCACACCACCACCTGGATGGCGGGGCCGATGCAGGCGCTCCTCGACGAGCACCTCGGTGCCGACTGGCGCACGCGCCTCCAGGACACCGCGATGTGGGAACGGATCGACGACATCCCCGACGAGGCGCTGTGGGCCGCGCGCGGCGCGATGCGCGCGCGGCTCATCGACTACGTGCGAGAGAAGTCGGTGGGCGACCGCCTCGCCCGCGGCGAGGGTCCCGAATACGTGGAGGCCGCGGCGCGGGTGCTCGATCCGACTCGCCTGACTGTGGGGTTCGCGCGCCGGGTCGCCACCTACAAACGCCTCTACCTGCTCACGCGCTTCCCCGATCGCGCGCTGCAGCTGCTCGCCGGCGACCGTCCGCTGCAGATCCTCCTCGCCGGCAAGGCCCATCCCGCCGACCAGGAGGCGAAGGACGCGCTCCGCAACGTATTCCAGATCAAGCACGCCCCTGGCGTGGGCGGGCACGTGGCGTTCCTCGAGAACTACGACCTGGAGATCGCGCAGCGGATGGTCGCGGGCGTCGACGTGTGGGTGAACCTGCCGCGCCCGCCGCTCGAAGCGAGCGGCACGAGCGGCATGAAAGCCACGCTCAACGGCGTGCTGAACCTGAGCGTGCTGGACGGGTGGTGGGCGGAGGCCTACGACGGCGCCAACGGCTGGGCGATCGCGACCCCGGAGGCGGGTCCCGCCGAGCAGGACGATCACGATGGCCGCGCGCTGCTCGACCTGCTCGAGAGGGAGGTGGTGCCACTCTTCCACGACCGCGACGCGGCGGGCGTGCCGCACGGCTGGGTGGCGCGGGTCAAGGCCTCGCTGCGCACGCTGATCCCGCGCTTCACCGCCGAGCGCATGGTGCGCGACTACGTCGACACGCTCTACGTGCCGCGCAACCCGCTGCTGGTCTGAGCGGCGCACGGCGCGCTCTCGTTCGGCCGGCGGGATCCGCGCCGGCGCCGCCCCCGTCGGCCGTCGCTCAGCCCGCGAACCAGTCGAGGTCGTCGTTCCAGTCGGGGACGCTCGCGCGGATGCGGCGACGCACCTCCTGCATCCCGAACGCGAAGAGCCGTACGCCCGCGGCGGGACGACACGGCGGCCAGCCCGCGCCCGGCTTCCAGGCGCGCGCGTGGACCTCGTGGGCACCCTCCGCACGGAGCAGCTCGGCCCACACCTCGAGGGTGCGTCCCACCGAGACCAGCTCGATCGCCCGCCCGCGGGCAGGCCCGGCGACGAAGTAGTGGGCCTTGCAGCGCCGCAGCGCCTCGAGACCGTGGCGGGAGCTGGTGCGAGTGTCCTGGCGCGGATGTTGCCGCCATCGATAGAGAGCGAGCGGCACGCGCCCGATGCGCGCACCGCTCGCGAACGCTCGCATCCAGAAGTCGATATCGGCGGGCCAGCGCTCCGGCTCGCGAAAGCCACCGGCGCGTTCGATCAGCTCGCGCCGGTAGAGGCCGGTCTGGAGCAACGCGGGGATCTCGACGAACCGCTCGCGGGCGAGGTCGTCGGGCTCGAGCAACCCGTTCTGCCATTCGATGTAGTTCTCCATGCCGTCGCTTCGCGAGCCGAGGAGTGTGGTACGGCTCACCACGCCGTCCCATTCGGGATGAGCGCGGAGCGCGGCGCTCAGCTCGGCGAAGCGGTCCGGATGGCAACGATCGTCGGCCTCCATCACGCCGATCCACGGCGCGCGCGAAGCGTCGAGCGCCGCCGCGAGCGCGGCGGCGATCCCGCGTCCGCTCGCCTCCAGACGACGAACTCGCGCGTCGAGCGAGGCGAATGAGTCGAGGATCGCGGCGGTGTGGTCGGTCGAGTGATCGTCGACCGCGACGACCTCGAGCGAGACCGATCGCTGGCCCAGGAGATCGCCGATCGAGTGACGGAGCCAGCGTGCGGCGTTGCGAGCGGGAACGAGGACCGAGACCTGGGGAGAGTAGGGCGCGGGCGCGGACGTACGCGCCGTCGTCAGCGAGCGGGACACGCTAGGCTCGGTTGCGGGGGTTGGCGGTCCGCGCTTTGCACACGCGTCGCTCGAC
>CAYMQR010000195.1:0-4132 GCA_964392195.1 uncultured bacterium
GCCGCCACGCGGGCAGGGCGTTATTGGGGGGTGGCCCCGGGCCGTATACCCTCCGGCGGGGGGGGGGGCTGAAACAGCCCCCCGTAGAGACTCAGTCCGGGAAGAACCAAGGCGAGATGAAGCCGAAGGTGACCTCGATGTTGTCCTCGAAGATGAACGAGTTCTTGCCCTCGAGGGCGAACTCGATCCCCGCCGCCGCCACCGCCGGGATGCGCAGCGGGAAGAGCGGCACCGAGACCTTGGTCCACGCGCTCCACCGCCAGCCCTCGGCCACGAGCTGGACCGCGTCCACGAACTGCGCGAACTCGGGGACGTTGCCCTGGATCTCGGCGGCCTCGGTCCAGTTGAAGTTGCTCCCGCCCGCGATCCCGATGCCGAACAGCGAGTAGCTCGCCATGAGCTCGGCCGCGAACTGCGAGCCCGGGGTGTACTGGTAGGTCGGCGCGAGCCCGGAGAGGTCGGGGAACACCGGCGCGAGCTGCGCCGCGGTCGCGCGATCGACCGCGTCGATGACGTCGATGAGGGTACCGTTCACGGCGTAGCCGCCTCCCGGCAGCGGCTCGGTGTTCTCGGGAGGCAGCACCGAGCGGAACAGCGCGGCGATCACCGGCTGCTGCTTCGAGCTCACGCGGAACGGCACCGGGGGCGTGAAGGTCGTGGGCGAGTCGCGGGTGGACTCGAAGTAGTACTGGTAGCCGAAGTCGAAGGTCCAGGACAGGAAGTCGAAGGGCTTGGGGAAGCGCCAGTCGATCCACTGCTGCGCCTGCAGCCCCCACGCGCCGACGCCGATGTCGATCTCGGGACCGAGCGCGAAGATCAGCGAGTTGTTGGCGTCGGCGAGGTGGCCGACCGGGGCCACGACCTTGAAGGCGGAGGCGAGGCCGACGTGCTCGGTGCGCAGGTAGTCGGCGCCGACGCCGAAGGTGAGGTCGCCGAGCACCAGGTCGTCGATCACATCGTCGACGTTGGGACGCGGCCTCCCGAACAGCTCGATCGCCTGCCACAGCCCCTCCAGGGTCTGCAGCGACTCGGTGAAGTCCTCGGGATAGAGCTGCGGCAGCAGCGCGTCGAGCAGTGACGCCGTGCTGGTCGGCGAGTCGTTGGGCGGCGGGTCGTAGCGGACGTGAAACGTGGGGGTGAGATGGCCGAACGGCTGCTCGGCGAAGAACGTCACGCGGTCGGTGATGCCGTAGTAGAGCTGGAAGGTGTGGGCCTCGCCCTTCCCCGTCAGCCCGAAGTCGAGCTTGCCGCCGAACACGTCGATGGGCTTGAGCGTGGGGCCGGCCTTGCCCTGGTCGTCGAAGCGCTTCGACGTCTTGACCGTCTTGTACTTGTAGTTGAGCAGGAACATGCCCTTGAGCGGGACCAGCGTGTTCCGCCACAGGTCGTCGCGCTGGGTGACCTGCTCGACGCGCCGCTCGAGGAGGGCGTTGTACTCGTCCCACAGCCCCTCGGGCTCGGGGCTCGGCTCTGGCGCGCCCGGCTCCGCGGGCGCGAGGCCCTCCTCGCCGGCGGGCTGCTCGGCCTCCTTCTCCTTCTCCTGCTCCTCGCGCTTCCTGCGGCGCTCCTCCCTGCGCTCGTGCGGGCGCAGGATCAGCTCGCCGGGCTGGCTGCCGGTCTGGGCCTGCGACCATCCCTCGCGCGGCGCCGCCGCGGCGCCGATCGCGAGCACGATCCAGAGCGCCGTGAGCCGGGTCCGGCGCGCGCCGCCCGGTGGGGGGTCGCGCGCGGTCCTGGCGGGGGGCTGATCCTCGCGCTCGGTCATCGTGCCTCGCTGGCCGGCGCGCCGTCGGCGCCGCGCGCGAGCGTCTCGAGCGCCGCGTCGACCGACGCACCGAGCACGGCGGCGGTCGTGGGGCCCGGGCTCATCATCTGCTCGTAGGAATAGAGATCGTCCTCGAACTCCGCGGTGTCCAGGATGTAGCCGAGCTCATCCTGCCCCAGACCGACCAGGAAACGGAACGGGGTCGTCAGCTTGGCCTTGTAGGCGCGGCCCAGGCTGGGGAAGAGCTCGCCGGGCACGGTGAGCCAGGTGGCCGGGCCGGTGCGCCACGCGGTCACCTCGGTGGTGGCGCGGCCGTCCGCGTCGAGCGCGACGTCGAGGAGGCCGAGCCAGCGGAAGAACCGCCACCAGCCGTTGTCGAAGGGGACGCGGACGTCGCGGGAAACGGCCGCGAAGCGCTCGCCACCCGGCGACCAGGTGGTGGCGTCCGCGCCCCGGAGCGCGCCTTCCACCGAATCCGCGACGGTCCTACCGACGTGCTCGGCGAGCGCGAACCCGGTCGGCCCGTCCTCGGGAATCCGCACCGTGACGAGGCCACCCAGCGCTCCGTTCACCAGCAGGGCGGTGCCGCCGAAGCGCGCCTCCAGCTCGCGGTTGAGGACACCCGGGTAGTCCGCGGTGACCAGGGTGTTGTCGCGCCCGAGCGCCTCGGGGTGGCAGGCCCAGCTCACGATCGTCGCGATACCCGCGCCGCTCCCGTCGACCCAGCGCAGCGCGGTGAGCTCGTCGTCCTTGGCGGTGCGCGTCGCGGGACGCTCCTCTTCGTGGACGTTGAACGAGAGCTCGGCGGGCGCCTGCGCCCGCGCGAGCATCGCGACTGCGGGCCGCGCGGAGCGCGCCGCGCTCGCGGCGCACTCGGCCGCGCCGCTCTTCACCCGCTCGATGTACGCCGGGTCGATCCCGGAACCCACCGGCACCAGCCAGCCGGGACCCCACAGCCCGAGCGTGTCGGGAGCGGCGTGGACGTGGGTCGAGGCGATGATCACGCTCGCCGGGAAGCGCGCGGTGATGCGCTCGCGCGTCTCGACCACGTCGTGGTGGAGGAAGCCGACGAGGTCGAGAACCACCAGCACCAGCGGCGTCACGCCGTCGTCGACGTACGTGCAGCGCGCGTAGAGAGGATCGTGGACGCCGGTAGAGCGCCGTCCGGGGCTGAAGCCCGCGAGGTAGGCGGGACCGGCCGGGGTGATGTCGACCTTCGCGGCGCCGGCCCACACGGTGCCGTTCGGCGGCGCGCCGAGGGACTCGTGGATCGCGTCGATGCGGGTCGAGGCGGGTGGCGGAGCGGCGGCGACGGGCGGTTCGCCGCGGGCCGCGCAGCCGCCGCCCGAGGCGGCGAGGAGAACGACCAGCGCGCTGGCCCGTGCTGACCGCGCCGCGCTGGCGGCGCTCACTGCACGAGGCCGGGGATGTTGGGAAGCGGGATGCCCAGCGCCATGAGCTCCATGCCCAGCTTGTTGCGCATCTCCGATTGCGCCTTGGTGATCGCCGAGTTCACCGCCGAAGCCACCAGGTCCTGGACCAGCTCGCGCTCGCCCGGGTTCAAGATGCCGGGCTCGATCTGCACCGACAGCACCTCGAGGCGCGCGTTGGCGACCACCTTCACCATGCCGCCGCCGCTGGTCGCCTCGACGCGGATGTTGCCGGCCTCCTCCTTCATCTTCTCGATCTTGGCGCGCAGGTCGCCCAGCATCTTCAGCGATTCGCCGAACCCTTGGCTCACGAGCGGCCTCCCTTGTCGTTCTTGTCGTCGGCCGTGTGCGGCTTCACCTCCACGACCTCGCCGCCGAAGAGATCGAGCGCCTGCCGCACCACCGGGTCCTCGAGCGCCTTGCTGCGCATCGCGCGGATCTGCGCGGGATCGGCGGGCGGCTCGGCCTTGGCGGCCTTCTTCGAGCCCGGCGGACCGGGCGCGGCGACCACCAGCTTGAGCGCGAGCATCCGGCCGAGCACGGCGAGCGCCGCGTCGCCGATGCGCTTCTCGGACTCGGGCTCCTTGAGCTCGTCGAACGCGATGCCCGGCTCGAGCGCCGCGATCAGCTTGTCGCCGTCGATGGTGAGCGAGCGTGCCAGGTCGAGGAAGCGAGCGAAGCGCGGATCCTTGTCCTTGAAGTGACGGACCAGCGCCGCGATCTCCTTCGCGGGATCGCCGGGCGGCCTGCGCGGCGGCGCGGCGACGGGCGGGGTGGCACCCGGCGTGGCCGCCGCGGGCGGGGCGGGGCTCGCACCGGCGGCCGGCATGGCCGGTGGAGCCGGGGACGGTTCGGGAGCGGCACGCGGCCGCCTGGGCGGCGCGGTCTCGGCTCGCGGCGGCTCGGCCGGCACCGTGTCGAGCCGCGACGGCTTGGC
>CAYMQR010000195.1:4232-8698 GCA_964392195.1 uncultured bacterium
CGCCCTTCGAGCGCTTCCAGGCGGGCCACCGCCTCCGCGAGCGGTCGCGTCGGCGCGAGCAACGTGGCCCGCACCAGCGCCGTCTCGAGCGTGAGCCGCGGCTCCTCGGTGCGCTGCAGCTCGACCTGGCAGCGCAGCCCCTGGTCGATCCACCGCACCACGTCCTCGAGGCTCGCGCCCTCGAAGAGCTCGAGCCGCACCACCTCGGCCGCGCTGGCGAAGCGATCGCCGCTGCCCGCCGCCTTGGCCACCATCGCGGCGCGCAGGGCCTCGAGCAGCGAGGCGAGGAAGCTCTTCAGGTCGTGGCCGCGCGCGACCACCTCGCCGACCACCTCGAGCATGCGGTCGGGATCGCGTCCCACCAGCGACTGGATCGCGCTCTCGACGATCTCGACCTCGACGCCGCCGAGGACCTCGCGCACCTCGTCGTCGCTCACCGCCGAGTCGGCCGCGAACGCGAGCACCTGGTCGAGGAGGCTGAGGGCGTCGCGCATGCTGCCGCGCGCCTCGCGCACGATCCACGAGCGCGCCCGCGGGCTCACTCCCACGCCCTCGCGCTCGAGGATCTTGGCGAGCGCTCCCGAGATCTCCTCGGTGCCGAGCTCGCGGAAGTCGAAGCGCTGGCAGCGCGACAGGATGGTGTCCGGGACCTGGTGCGCCTCGGTGGTGGCGAGCACGAACTTCACGTGCGCCGGCGGCTCCTCGAAGGTCTTGAGGAGCGCGTTGAACGCGTGGCGCGTCATCATGTGGACTTCGTCGATGATGTAGAACTTGTAGCGCAGCCGCGACGGACGGTACGGCACGCCCTCGAGGAAGCGTTGCGCCTCCTCGACGCCGCGGTGGGTCGCGGCGTCGACCTCGATGACGTCGACGGCGCCGCCGTCGGTGATCTCACGGCATGCCGAGCACTCGTTGCAGGGCTCGGGCGCGGGCCCGTGGTCGCAGTTGAGCGCCTTGGCGAGGATGCGGGCCGTCGAGGTCTTGCCGACCCCGCGGGTGCCGCAGAACAGATAGGCGTGATGGACGCGGTTGGTGCGGATCGCGTTCTGCAGCGTCCGCACCACGTGCTGCTGGCCGACGACGTCGCCGAAGAGCTGCGGACGCTCGCGGCGCGCGAGGACCAGGTAGCTCACGCGTGAGCTCCTAAACGGACGCCGGGCGGGGTGCCGACGGCCCCCGCCCGGAGAGAGCGACCCTGCGGAACCGGGAGCCACCCCCCCAAGGGTGGCAACCGGACTGACCGCGGCACATGGAGAGACCCGCTACCGCTGCTTCCTTCCGGACCTGACGGGGTTCACGGAACTCCATTGCGCGGGGCCCGGCTACCACCCTTCGAGGGGCGGATGCTGCGACCCGATTCTCGTTGCGTGGCGGAGAGAGTGGGATTTGAACCCACGGTACCCCTTTTGGAGGTACACACGATTTCCAATCGTGCCCCTTCAGCCGCTCGGGCATCTCTCCTCGGTTCATCCCACCGTTGGTGCGAGGGCCGGCCGATCCGGCCCGTAGGATCATCTGGCGGAGAGAGAGGGATTTGAACCCCCGGTGGAGTTGCCCCCACAGCGGATTTCGAGTCCGCCGCCTTCAGCCACTCGGCCATCTCTCCATGGATGGATTGCGCCTGCTCTTACTTCCGACCCCCTTCACTCGCCCTGCGTTGCCGCACGCCCTGGAAGAACGACTGCAAGAGCCTCCGGCAGGTTTCTTCCTCGATCCCGCTCATCACCCGGATGCGGTGGTTGAGCCGCGGATCCCGGGACAGATCGTACAACGAACCGGCCGCGCCTGCCTTCGGATCCCATGCACCGAAGACCACCCGATCGACCCGCGCCAGGAGCAGCGTCCCCATGCACATGAGGCAGGGCTCGAGGGTGGTGTAGACGGTCGCGCCGGGAAGCCTCCAGTTGCCGTGCCGGAGGGTCGCCTTGCGGATCGCGATCATCTCCGCGTGAGAGGTGGGATCCTGCCTGGATTCGGTGCGGTTGCCGCCGCGGGCCACCACACGATCCGCCACCACGATCACGCAGCCGACGGGCACCTCGCCGAGCTCCGCCGCTCGCCGCGCCTCGTCGATCGCCACCTGCATGAACGACCGGTCCAGCTCCTCCTGTTGCGGGATGTTCCGCGCGATGGGATCGCCGGGTCCGACATCGATGTTCATGGCCGGACCTTCGGGGTAGACCGCTTCCGCGGTCCCCGGCGCGCCCAAGAGGATTCGAACCTCTGACCTTCGGATTCGTAGTCCGACGCTCTATCCAGCTGAGCTATGGGCGCATGCTGCTAACTAACTGACTTTACTCGACTCCTGCGTGGCGCGATTTCCGCCCGAAACGCGGAAAGAGCTAAGTGTGCCGTAGGGTGTGCCGCGGCGGCAACCATCTTGGGCGCAAAGCCGCTTGGACGCTCGATTTCGGGGCCTCGATGGCGTACCGAGCGCCCGCCCGCCCGGATCTCTCCTACCTGGATAGATACGCGCTCCTCATCGCCTCGACCTCGTCCGCGATCTCTCGCCGTAACCACTCCGGTTCGAGGATCGTGGCACCGGCGCCGAATCCGAGCACCCAGGATTTGATCTCGAGCTTCCCCGCCGCGTCCGCCGAGTAGAGGATGCCGCCGTCCCCCAGGTGCTCGATCCACTCGGTCGAATGCCACTCCCGGTCCTCGATGTACGAGGCGAGGGCGGCGGCGAAGCGCACGACGAATCTAAACGGCGTTCCGGTGTAGAAACCGAAGGCGCTGGCGTACTCGGCTTCGATCTCGTCTTCGTCCCTGCGGGGGAAGAATCGGTCGAGTGGATCGACTGCGTCGATGCGCTCGGCGGCGAGCGTTCGGTACGCCTTCTTCTCAGGCGACCAGCAGATCGCGTACAGGGTGTCGCGGTAGGCGCGGAGCTGCTGGGGCGCCATTTCGAGCACGACCGCCTCGATTGCCCCATGCGGCCGATACCGGATGGTGGCTCGGCGTCCCTCCAGGATCGCCAGATTGAGCGCAGCCAACACCTCTGGCCGCGGGCTCGCTTTCGGCCGACCCCTCACCTGACGTGCTGCGAGCCCAGCCAGCCGGTCGCAGAAGTCGCGGACTGATTTCGGGACGCCAACCTGGATCTTAGCGAAGGCGGAGGCCAGCGCCGCTTCGTATGGGCTCGCCGCGATCTGCGCGACCTGGGCTCGGGCCACATACAACGCGGCAAGCTCCTCGAGGCTCAGCGGAATCGCCGGGGGATGCTTGAAGTCAGGGTGGAGCGAGTAGTGGGCGGTCTGGCCGCGTGTCTCCACTTCGATCTGGAAGAAAGCCTCCTCGAGGGTCGCGATGTCGCGCCCGATCGTCTTGCGGGGCACACCCAACCGCTCGGACAGCACGGTGCGGGTCATCGGTTGGGGCTCGGCCATCAGGGCATTCAGGATCCGCCACTGGCGGACGACCTCACGCTCCCCCCGTTGGTGCTTCATCCCATCCTCCAAGTTCGGCTGGAATCGACCCAGCCGGGACACAGGATGTCCCGGTAGTGCGGGACTCTCGATTCGAGGCGGCCAGCGACCCGGCCGCATGGGGGCACATCATGAGGATGCAGCCAGAACCGACCTTTGCGGCAATGGCGCGCGCACAACAGGCGCGATTCCGCACCACCCTGACCCTGGCGGGCCGGACGCCGAGGGATCCGATCGGATTGAGGCACGGCCACCTCCTGGCCCGGGGATCCGAACACGAGAATCTGCTCCCCTGGCTTCGTGGCGACGACGGCGCGCTGCCCTTCTTCGCGGACCGGCAGATCGCTTGGTTCCGGCACGCGGCGAGCGGTGACGGCCCCGGCAACGGTCCCACCCGGAATCTTCTCAGCTCGCAGGTTTCGTGCGTCAACTTCCTGCTCGGGTTGGCCCGCGTTCCGGCAGCGCTCGCCGCCGCCATTCGCGCCCTCGACCCCGAACTGCTGGGTTTGGTCCCGATCGAGGACTCCGCCGGCCGGACCTCCCTCGTGGAGTTCGAGTGGGTGGGTTGGAACGGCCCGCTCGAGGGCGGGGCGATCACGCGGGGCAGGAACCAGACCACCGCGGATGCGGTCCTGGTCGCCCGCACGGCGTCCGGCCTTCGCGCGTACGTCATCGAGTGGAAGTTCACGGAGACGGGAAGCGGTGAAGACAAGGGGGCCAGGGACGCGGGCCAGGTACGTCTGGGCCGGTATGCCGCTCGCTACGCGGCCCCCGGTTCCTCCTTCGATCCTGCCGTTCCGCTCCGCGAGCACCTGTACGAGCCGTTCTATCAGCTCATGCGGATGCAGTTGCTCGCCGACCGGCTCGTGACGGACGGGGTAACCGAGACGCTGCGCGTGAACGACGCGCGAGTCATCGTGGTGTGCCCCCGCGACAACGGCGCCTATCGCAACGTCATCCCCACGACGCCGCTGGCGCGGCGGTTCCCGTACCTGCGTCGTGTCGACGAGGTGTTCCGAGCGACGCTCACGGACCCCA
>CAYMQR010000196.1:0-8690 GCA_964392195.1 uncultured bacterium
CTGTGCCAGAACTCCTCGCGCAGCTTCGGAATTTTGGTCAGCGCCCGCGTCAGGCTCTGCTCGCTGCGGGCCATGCCGACGTCATCCCACATGATGCGACCGAGCTCGCGATGAATCTCGCGAATGCCGCGGTTGCCCTTCACCGCCAGCAGCTTGTTGATCCGCTGCTGGACGTTGTCGGCCGCCTCCTTGAAGGCGTCATGGTCGGTGGTGACCTTCGGCAGCGGCGCGCTGGCGAGGTACTGGCCGAGCGTATAGGGGATGACGAAGTAGCCGTCGCACAGCCCCTGCATCAGGGCGCTGGCACCCAGGCGGTTGGCGCCATGGTCGGAGAAGTTGGCTTCGCCGAGCACGTGCAGGCCGGGCACGTTGCTCATCAGGTTGTAGTCCACCCACAGGCCGCCCATCGTGTAGTGGATGGCGGGGTAGATCCGCATCGGCACCTTGTACGGGTTCTCGCCGGTGATCTTCTCGTACATCTGGAACAGGTTGCCGTAGCGCTCGGCCACGCCCTGCTCGCCGAGGCGCTGCACGGCGTCGCGGAAGTCGAGGTACACGCCGCGCCCGGTCTCGCCGACGCCGCGCCCCTCGTCGCACATCACCTTGGCGTTGCGCGACGCGACGTCGCGCGGCACCAGGTTGCCGAAGCTCGGGTAGCGCCGCTCGAGGTAGTAGTCGCGCTCGGCGTCCGGGATCTGGTCGGGTGAGCGCTTGTCGCCCTTGGCGAGCGGCACCCAGATCCGGCCGTCGTTGCGCAGCGACTCGCTCATCAGCGTGAGCTTCGACTGGTGGTCGCCGCTCACCGGGATGCAGGTCGGGTGGATCTGCGTGAAGCACGGGTTCGCGAAGCCCGCGCCGCGCTTGTAGGCGCGCCACGCGGCGGTGCAGTTCGAGCCCTTCGCGTTGGTCGACAGGTAGTAGACGTTGCCGTAGCCGCCGGTGCCGAGCACCACGGCGTCGGCGACGTGGCTCTGGATCTTGCCGGTGATCAGGTCGCGCGTGACGATGCCGCGGGCGCGGCCGTCGATCACGATCAGGTCGAGCATCTCGGTGCGCGGGAACATCCGCACCTGGCCGAGCCCGATCTGCCGCTCGAGCGCCTGGTAGGCGCCGAGCAGCAGCTGCTGGCCGGTCTGGCCGCGCGCGTAGAACGTGCGCGACACCTGCGCGCCGCCGAAGCTGCGGTTGGCGAGCTGGCCGCCGTACTCACGCGCGAACGGCACGCCCTGCGCGACGCACTGGTCGATGATGTTCACGCTCACTTGCGCGAGCCGGTAGACGTTCGCCTCGCGAGCGCGGAAGTCGCCGCCCTTCACCGTGTCGTAGAACAGGCGGTAGATCGAGTCGCCGTCGTTGCGGTAGTTCTTGGCCGCGTTGATGCCGCCCTGCGCCGCGATCGAGTGCGCGCGGCGCGGGCTGTCCTGGTAGCAGAAGCAATCGACCTGATAGCCCAGCTCGGCGAGCGAGGCGGCCGCCGAGGCGCCGCCCAGACCCGATCCCACCATGATGATGCGGTACTTCCGCTTGTTGGCGGGATTGACGAGCTTGAGCTCGAAGCGATGCCGGTCCCACTTCTCTTGGATGGGACCCGACGGGATCTTGGCGTCGAGCTGCATGTTGGAACCCCTCCGCGCGACGTCGGCTCAGCGGATCAGGCCGAGGACGACGCCGATCGGAACCGCGAGAAAGCCCACCACCAGGAGGGCCGAGAACGCAGCCGCGAAGCGGTTGCGGTACGGATTCCACTTGGTGTGGTTGAGTCCGAGGGTCTGGAACAGGCTCCACAGCCCGTGGAAGAGGTGCGTGCCGAGCGCGAGCAGCGCCACGACGTAGGCTCCCACCACCACGAAGTGGCCGCGGAACCCGGTCACCACGTTCGCGTAGACGTCGCCGGGCCGGAAGCTCGGGTGGACCTGGCCGGTGGTGAAGTGGAGCAGGTGGAAGACGACGAACACCAGGATGATCGGCCCGGTGATGATCATCGTCCGCGAGACCTCGCTGGTCTCGGGCGCCTTGCTGTACGCGTACGCGATGGGCCGCGCGGCGCGGTTGCGCAGCGTCAGCGAAAGCGTGGCGCCGAGGTGGATCACCAGCGCGACGAGCAGCACCCCGCGGGCGACCCACAGGAACTGGCCGTGGTCGAAGATCGGGGCACCGAGCTCGCGCAGGTGCTCGGCGTACGCGTTCAGCTTCGACGAGCCCTGGTAGGTCTTGAGGTTGCCCGCCATGTGGCCCAGCACGAAGCCGAACAGCAAGAGGCCCGTGATGGCCATCGCGGCCTTCTGCCAGAGCGTCGAGGCGAGCGCCGTTCGTCCGGAGCTCATGGTCAACATCCTCTCCCTGAAGGGGTCATCGGGCGATTGTATACAGCATACACGCGGGCACTGTCGAACCCCGATACCGAGCCGTAACGGAGCCTGTCACCGTGCGAGACGGTGCGCAGAGCGACCCGAATCAATTGCTGTTTTCGGGATCGGAGCTTGGGTCGGCGCCGCCCGGTGAGGGCATGGTCGCCGAGCCGGTGCGTTTCCACGAGCGGAAGCGAGACCGCATCTCGTCGCGCAGCGGCTCGGCCATGGGGACGGGCTCGATGTGCCCGAGGCTCGCCCGGGTGGTCTCCATCTGGCCGAGGTACTCGCGGCACGGACCACACAGCCCGAGGTGGAACTGGAAGCGGATCGTCTCCCACAGGCTGAGCCGGCGCTCCATGTAGTCGGTGACGAGCTCGGTGAGCTCCTCGCACGTCATCATCGGGTCGGGTGCGGAGCTCATCGGTGACCGTCTTCCGGGCTGTAATGGGCGCCGAGCGCGTCGCGCGAGGGCGCCGCCGTGAAGTGCAATTCGAGTGCCTTGCGCAGGCGGGTCCGGCCGCGATGCAGGAGGACGCGCTGGTTGACCTCGCTCACGCCGAGCGCAGCGCACACCTCGATGGCGTCCCAGCCCTCGACGTCGCGCAGCACCACCACGGTGCGCTGGGCCTCGGGCAACGTCTCGAGCGCTTCGCGGAGGTGACGCATCGCCTCGCCGGTCGCCACCCGCGACTCGGGTGAGCTCGACTCCCACGATCGTAACGGCTCTCGCCAGTGGCCCGCGAGCGCGAGGTGCGGGAAGTCGTGGCTGGCGTGGAACCGCTCCGGCTCGACGGCGTGGTGCGGCTCGGCGAGCTCGCTCTGCGCCGCTTCGCCGAAGCTCGAGAACGGCACCGAGCGCGCCTCGCGCACCGCGCGCGTCTTGGCCTGGTTGGTGACGATCCGCGAGATCCAGGTCTTGAGCGACGAGCGCCCCTCGAAGCGCCCGAGCCCCTCGAGCACCGCCACCCAGGTGTCCTGGACCACCTCCTCGGCCAGCTCGCGGCGCCGCACGAACAGCGTCGCGAGGCGGATCAGGCCACCGTGCAGCTCCTCGACGAGCTCGAGGAACGCCGGCTCGTCTCCGCCCAGGATGCGCGCGACGCGTTCGGCGTCGCGGCTCGTGAGCGGCGGGTCGGGTGGCGCGTCGGCGGGCGAGCCGGCGGCGAGCGGGGCGGGAGACGGGGAAGGCAGCACGTCGCTCCTGTCGGAGAGTCCGGCGCGGACGTTACACCGATCCGGCGGGGCGCGATCGATCGCACCCCGTCGGGTTAGGTTGGCGGCGTCATGGCCGCCGCGGATCCTGCCACCTCGCCGTCCTCCGCCCGTCCCCGCGTCGTGATCGTCGGGGGCGGCTTCGGTGGGCTCTACGCGGCGCGCGGCTTGGCGCGAGCGCCGGTCGCCGTGACGCTCGTCGATCGCCGCAACCACCACCTCTTCCAGCCGCTGCTCTACCAGGTGGCGACCGCCGGCCTTTCGCCGGGCGACATCGCCCAGCCGATCCGGGCGATCCTGCGCCGCCAGCGCAACCTCACCGTGCTGCTCGCCGAGGCGAAGAGCGTCGACCTCGCCGCGCGCAAGGTGCTGCTCGCGGACGGGGAGATCCCCTACGACCACCTGGTGCTCGCGACCGGCGCCACCCACGCGTATTTCGGCCACCCCGAGTGGGCCGAGCTGGCACCGGGGCTCAAGACCCTCGAGGACGCTGTCTCGATCCGCAGCCGGTTCCTGCTCGCCTTCGAGGAGGCCGAGCGCGAGGCCGATCCGCGCCGCAAGCAGGCGCTGCTCACGTTCGTGATCGTGGGCGCCGGGCCGACCGGCGTGGAGCTCGCGGGCACGATGGCGGAGATGTCGAAGGCCTGCCTCGGCGAGGACTTCCGTCACATCGATCCGGGCGCCGCGAAGGTGATCCTGTTCGAGGGCGGGCCGCGGGTGCTGCCGACCTACACCGAGCGGCTCTCGGAGAGCGCCAGGAAGCAGCTCGAGAGGCTAGGTGTGGAGGTGCGCGTGGGCGCCGCGGTGTCGGCGATCGGGCGCGGTTTCGTGGAGAGCGGCGGCCAGCGGATCGAGACCGAGTGCGTGTTCTGGGCGGCGGGCGTCGCGGCGTCACCGCTCGGCAAGAGCCTCGGCGTGGCGGTCGACAAGGCGGGGCGGGTGATCGTCGGCGGCGACCTGACGGTCCCCGGCCACCCGGAGGTGATGGTCCTCGGTGACCTCGCGAGCGCCAGGACGGCGAGCGGCGCCCCGGTCCCCGGCGTGGCGCCCGCGGCGATCCAGATGGGACGCTACGCCGCGCGGCGAATCCGCGCCACCATCGCGGGGAAGCCGGTCAAGCCGTTCTCGTACCTCGACAAGGGCAGCCTCGCGACCATCGGCCGCGCGGCCGCGGTGGGCCAGGCGGGCCGCCTCCAGTTCACCGGCTTCACGGCGTGGATGGCGTGGCTGGTGGTGCACCTCTACTTCCTGATCGGCTTCCGCAACCGCCTGATCGTGCTCATCCAGTGGGCGTGGGCGTACGTCACCGCGCAGCGCGGCGCGCGCCTCATCACCCACTATTCACCCGCGCTCCTCGCTGCGGCGCTGCTCGCGGGCGCGGGCGGGTGCGCGGTCCACCACGTGGAGCGGGTGAGCGTGAGCTCGAGCGGGGGGCAGGCGAGCGGGCCATCGGCCGGCGCGGCGATCTCGGCAGACGGCCGCTTCGTGGCGTTCCAGTCGGAGGCCGAGGACCTCGTCCCGGACGATCGCAACCGCGTCACCGACGTGTTCGTGCACCAGCGCGCGAGCGGCGCGACGGTGCGCGTGAGCGTCGACTCCAGGGGGCGCGAGAGCGACGAAGCGAGCGGCCACCCGGCGATCTCGGCCGACGGCCGCTACACGGCGTTCGAGTCCGCGGCCACCAACCTGGTGCCGAAGGACAAGAACGAGGTCCCCGACGTCTTCGTCTACGACTGGGACACCCGCAAGACCGAGCGCGTGAGCCTCGGTGCCAAGGGCGCCGAGGCCAACGACTCGAGCACCGCGCCGTCGATCTCCTCGGACGGCCGCTACGTGGCGTTCCAGTCGGTCGCGACCAACCTCGTGCCGGGCGCGCCGCGGCTGTGGCAGATCTACGTCCGCGACCGCATCGACGGCGAGACCGAGCGGGTCAGCGTCAACGACGACGGCAAGCCCGCCAACAACGACTGCGAGAGCCCGTCGATCTCCGGGGACGCGCGCTGGGTGGCGTTCGTGTGCAACGCCTGGAACCTCGCGTCCGGCGTGCGCGGCACCGCCAAGCAGGTCTACCTCCACGACCGCCGGACCCATCGCACGGTGCTGGTCAGCAAGGCCGCCGACGGCCAGGCCGGCAACTGGATGAGCTGGAAGCCCAAGGCCGCGGGCGACGGCGTGGTGGCGTTCGAGACCTACGCCACCAACCTCGTCGCCCACGACGCCAACGACACCTCCGACGTGGTCGTCGCGCCGCCGGTCGGCGGCCCGCTCGAGGTGGTGAGCGTCGACGCCGACGGCACGCTCGGCAACGGTCCGTCGCTCGGTCCGTCGCTCTCCGCGCACGGGCGTTACGTGGTGTTCGCGTCGTCGGCGATCAACCTGGTCTCCGACTCCAACGGGAAGGTCGACATCTTCCTCCGCGATCGCAAGACCGGCGACACCGAGTGCGTGAGCGAGAGCGCCGAGGGCGCCGCCACCGACGGCGACAGCTGGTTCCCGGTGATCTCGGCCGACGGGCTCGTGCGCGCCTACGAGTCGAACGCCACCAACCTGGTGCCGGGCGATACCAACCAGATGACCGACATCTTCGTGCAGCAGGTCGAACCGCCGTTTTGAGATCCCGCCGCGCCGCACTCGCCGCCGCCGTGGCGGTCGCCGTCGCGGTGGCGACCGCGCTGGTGGCGACGGCGCGCGCGGCGGCGCCCGGCGAGCTCAGGGTGTGGATGCTCGACCGCGGCGAGGCGCGCGCGGCGGGTGCCGGCGGGGGCGGCGGCGAGACCGAGCCGAGCTTGCCGCTCGGCTCGCTGGTCAAGCCGTTCCTCGCCGAGGCGTGGGCGAGCGCGCACCCGGACGAGCCGACGCCGCGCTTGCGGTGCGCGGGCGGCGCCCAGTGCTGGCGCCCCGCCGGGCACGGCGAGCTCGGCCTCGCGCGCGCCGTCGAGGTCTCGTGCAACGCGTACTTCCGCGCGCTCGCGAGCGCCACACCGCGCGAGCTGGTCGAGCAGACGCTGCGCGGCGCGGGCTTCACGGTGGTGGCGCCGCTCACTCCCGACGCGGCGCTCGGCCTCGCCGCGGCGCGCGCCGGCTCCGGCAGCGTCCGCGCCACGCCCGCGCGCCTGCTCGCCGCCTACGCGGCGCTCGCCCGCGAGCCGTGGAGCCGCGGCGACGCGGTCCGCCAGGAGGTGCTCGCGGGGCTCGCGAGCGCCGCGCGTGGCGGCACCGCCGCGGCGCTCGGCGCGCGCGGCTTGCGCGCCAAGACCGGCACGGTGGCCGCGCTCGACGGCGCGCCGCTCGCCACGTCGGGCTTCACGCTCGCGTTCGACGAGAGCGGCTGGGCTGTGCTCGCGCTGCTCGAGCGAGGCACCGGTCGCGAGGCGGCGGCGGCGCTCGCGGCGCGGTTACCGGAGCTCCGGCCGGGCGCGGTGGTGAGCACCGTCGCCGTCCGCGCCTCGCGCGCCTCGTCCGCGCCGCGCGACGCCTCCGCTGCACCGGCGCGGTCGCCGTGGCGCTGGGACCCGGCGAGCGGAGCCGAGCCGCCGCCGGTGCGGGTCTCGCTGCTCGGCGCGCTCGCGCCGCGGGAGCTCTCCGCGCGCAACCTGGGGCCGGCGCCGGCTCCAGGCCCGCGGGGGTTCGTGGGGCCCCGCGGCGGTGTCGGGCTCGGGGTGGGGGACGCGCTCGGACCGTCGCTGTGGGAGCTCGTGGTGCCGTCCTTCCGGCTGCGACGGGTCGTGGAGGGCTCGATCATGGTCGCGCCGGGCCGCGGCGGCGCGCTGCGGCCGATCGTCGAGACCCCCGCCGCCGGCTACGTGAGCGGGGTGGTGGCGGCCGAGCTGCCGGGCTCGTCGAGCGAGGAGCTGCGGCCCGCGCTCGGTGCCGCGGTGCTGCGCTTCCTGATGCGCGGCGCGCGCCACGACGACGCCGAGGTCTGCGACACCACCCACTGCGCGTGGTTCGTCGGCCGCGGCCCGCGGGTGGTGTGGATCGACGGCCGCCACCCGCTCGAGCTGGCGGCGCCGGAGGCGGGGCGGACGGGCGGCGGCGAGCGGGTCCTCGAGCCGCTCGCGGCGCCCGCGTGGGAGCGCGCCGAGGCGCTCGCCCGCGGCGAGGACGGGCCGAGCTTGTGGAGCGCCGATTGCGGCGGCATGCCGCGCTCGCCGCATGCGCTGTGGGGAAACGGCGACCGGCGGGTGTGGGTGTGTCCGCGCCACGGCACGACTCCGCGGGCGCCGTGGAGCCGGGAGTGGCCGGGCGCGGCGCTCGCGCGCGCCTTCGGCGCGCCGGTCCGCCACCTCGCCCTCGTCGAGCCCGACGGCGTGTGGACGCTGCGCGTGAGCCTGGCGGGCGGCGAGGTGCGTGAGCTGCGCTACGACGACGCGCACCGCGCCGTCGCCGAGGTGCTCGGCTGGGACGCGCTGCCGAGCCCGGCGAGCACGCTCGAGCGCGCCGGCGACGGCTACCGCGTGAACGGCTTCGGCCACGGCCACCGCGTGGGCCTGTGCCTGGCGCCGTGACGGAGGAGCGTGACCTCGTCGCGCCGCGGCCGCGAAGGATCGCGGCCCTCCACGCCCCTCTTACGGCAGCTTGGACGACACCATCGCGCTCACGGCCTTGCCGTCGGCGCGGCCCTTCACGCGGTCCATGACCGCCTTCATCACCTTGCCCATGTCCTTCTTGGTGGTGGCGCCGAGCTCGGCGATCACCGCGTCGACCGCCGCCTCCAGCTCGGCGGCGCCGATCTGGGTGGGCAGGTAGGTCTCGAGGATCGTGATCGCGCTCTTCTCCTTGTCGGCGAGATCGGCGCGGTTGCCCTTCTCGAACTGCTCGATCGAGTCCTTGCGCTTCTTGACGCCGCTCGCGATCGCGCCGAGCACCTCGTCGTCGGTGAGCGTCGAGCCGGCGCCCTTGGTGACGCGCAGGTTCTTCAGGTCCGCGATCACCATGCGCAGCACCCACATGCGCTCGGTGTCCTTCGCCTTCATGGCCGTCGCGAGGTCTTCCTGGATCTTCTGGTCGAGTGCCATGGCGCTCACGCCTCCGCTCGGGTGGGAGAGGGCGCGAGTATAGTCGCCGTGTTTCTGCGGGGGGGCTGTTCCAGCCCCCCCGCCCCGGCCGGAGTGAATCCGGCCGGGG
>CAYMQR010000197.1:0-8685 GCA_964392195.1 uncultured bacterium
CGCGTGGTGGTCGGCGTGCCGCGAGAGACCGACCAGCGTGTAGAGCGTGAACCACGAGCTGGTGTCCCACGAGTCCATCGGCTGCACGCGGCGGTCGCTGCGGGTGAGCCCCCAGTGCTCGAAGAAGTTGACGCACTCGAGGAGCACGATCGCGATGTAGGCCTGCAGCACGTACGCGGCGAAGGCACCGAGGCCGAGCGCCGCGGCCACGGCGAACGCCACGCTCCACTCGGCGACCAGCCCGTGCAGCACGCGGTTGCCGAGCTGGCCCGGGTCGAGGAAGCCCATCGCGGGGTCGCCGAGGCGGGTGGTCTCGAGCTTCCAGGCGCTCTTGAGCTGATCGGGGACGTTGCGGCGGAAGTGCTCGACGCGGGTCTCGCCGAAGCGTGCGGTGGCAGGGTCGGCGTCGGTGCCGACGCGGACGTGGTGGCCGCGGATGTGCTCGGTCGCGAAGTGCTCGTAGAGCACCGCGCCGAGGAGCACGCGCCCGAGCTGATGCAGCCAGCGCTCCTTGCGGTGGATCAGCTCGTGGGCGACGACGATGCCCGAGTAGCCCGAGGTGATGCCCTGCAGCAGCAGGCCGATCAGCGTGTCCATCCGCCAGAAGCCGTTCGCGCCCACCATCTTCGCGAACAGGTACACGTTCACGAGCTGGAGCCCCGTGAGCGCCAGCAGCACGCCGGTGAAGGGCCAGTCGGGCATCAGCTCGACGGGCTGGCGCCGCTCCTTCGACGAGTAGACGTCGCCGAACACGGAGGCGACGACCACGCCGAACCAGGGGATCGACGCCCACCAGGGGTGCGGCGCGGTCTGGGTGAAGGCGAGGCAGGTGAACGGCAGCACGAAGCACAGCAGGTGCAGCGACCACACGCGGATCGTCTCGAGGGAGACGGACGCGGGGCGGGTGAGGGACTCGGCGGACGGAGAGCTCGAGAGCATGCAGCGGGCCTTGGGTTGCCCGCTGAGCGGGCGGAAGGAGGTCAGGATCGCCGGCGCTCAGCGGCAACGCAGCGCGCCATCCTGAAACGATAACAGGCCGCGGCCCAGGAGCGCAGCCAGGGCCGAGGTGTCCATGGACACGTCGGCGGGGCGGGGCGCCGGGAAGGTCGAGTCGGTGAGGCGGGCGGGGACGAGGACGTCGGCCGGCCGGCCGAGCACCCGGCACAGGACCTCGCCCATCGCGAAGCGGGTGACGCGCTCGCCGCCGCCGAGGTTGAGGACGCGGTTCGTGGCCTCGGGAGCGCCGTCGAGGCAGCGCTCGACGGCGGCGACCACGTCGTCGACGTGGACGGGGGTGCGGTGCTCGTCGGTGAAGAGCGTGAGCGGCTCGCCGCGCTCGATGCGCTCGCGCATCCAGCCGGTGGCGCCGCTCTTGAACGGCGCGGGTGGGCCGTAGAGCAAGGCACAGCGCAGGATCGTCCACGGTCCGCGGCGCGCCGCCACGGCGCGCTCGCCGGCGAGCTTGGTGCGGCCGTAGTGCATGAGCGGGCCGGTCGGATCGGTCTCGCGGAAGAACGCGCGATCGCCGGGATAGACGAGGTCGGTCGAGAAGTAGACGAGCGTGGCGTCGGCCGCCGCGGCGTCGAGGGCCGCGGCGAGGTCGGCGGTGGCGGCCTCGTTGGCGCGGGTGGCCGCCTCCGGGCGGCGCTCGCTCTCGTTGGGGTCGGTGAGCGCCGCGGCGTGGACCACGGCGCGCGGTGCGAGGCGCGCGACGAGTGCCTGCGTGGCGCCGGTCTCGGCGAGATCCACGCCGACGGTCGTGACGCCCTCGATCTCGATGGGGCGCGTGTTGTACGTGCCCACGACCGGCGCGTGGCGGGCGAGCGCGCGGGCGAGGTGCCAGCCCGCGAAGCCGGACACGCCGGTGACGAGGATGGGGCGGGAGGGCATCCGTCGCCGAGCGCCGCGGCGGCTCAGCCACCCATGCGGCGCCGGAACGCCCGCGCGCGGCGCGTCGAGCCGCGCAGCGCCGCGAACAGGTGGCCGCGGAACACCAGCATCGCGAACGTGAGGACCGAGGTGAGCACCACCGCGAGCAGCAGGCTCACCAGCGGGTTGCTCGAGCCGAGCAACGTCGTCACTCCGCTCGCGATCGCCATGGGCACGGCCAGCAGCGTCTCGAAGCCGAAGTCGAGCCCCGAGGAGCCGGTGAGCAGCGAGTGCTGCGCGGCGAGGAGGATCGGCGCCACCACGATCGCCGCCGGCAGGAACCACTCGATCCAGTGCTGGTGGACGAAGCGCACCGACTCGGCGAGGTGCTCGACCGGGTTGGCGCCCTTGACCTGGTAGACGATCTCCGGAAGCGGGTTCAGGAACACCGCGGCGAGGATGTAGACCGCCACCACCGCGAACGGTCCGAACGACGCGTTGGCGCCGATCTGCTGCATCACGAAGCTCGGCAGCATGAGCACGAAGCCGATGCCGATGACCTCCCACCAGTAGTGGCCGAGGGCGTCGCGCAGGTCGCGGAAGCTGAGCTTGCGCGCCAGCACGCACTGCTCGACGAGCGCGAGCAGGGCACCCGCCGCCACGGCGTTCACGAAGCCGAGGATGAAGCCGCCGATGATCCCGAGCGGCCGCACCATCGGCGCGATCAGCGTGAGCGCGATCGCGTACGCGGGCACCGCGATGAAGCCCACCCAGCCGCGCTTGAGGGAGCGGCCGGTGTCCTTGAGCGCGGTGACGTAGAGGTCGGCGAGGTCGCGGAGGATGTCGTTCATCGAACCGTGGGGCTATCCGCCCGCAGGCCGCGAATCAAGCGAGCGGGCCCGGCCGATCCGCGCGCCGGCGCCGGTTGCGGCGCGCCTGCGCGGGCACTACCTTCCCGGCGCGTCGCCGGGCGGTCGCACGATCGGGGCCCCGAGCGCGATCTCCCCCATGCCGGGCACCGATCGACCCAGCCTCTGCCCCGCGTGCGGCCAGCTCGTGGGCGTGGGCGCCACGCGCTGCTCGGCGTGCGGCGCCAGCCTCACGTTCTCGCCCGCGGCGGTGGCGCGCTCGGCGCGCCGCTTCGTGCCGAGCGAGTATCCGGTCACGGCGGTGCTGCTGGGCGCGAACGCGCTGGTGTTCGTGATCACCACCGGGCTCGGCGCGTTCACCCGCCAGGGGATCGTGGGCAGCTTCCTGGCCGGCGCGCCGTTCGTGTGGACGTTGACCGGCGCCTTCGCGCAGTCGGTGCTCGAGGGCGAGTGGTGGCGGCTGGTGGTGCCGATGTTCGTGCACGGCGGGATCATGCACGTGGCGTTCAACTCGATGGCGCTGGCGGACCTGGGGCCGGCGGTCGAGCACAACTACGGCTCGGCGCGTTACCTGTTCCTCTACGTGGTGGCGGGGATCCTCGGCTTCTGCGCGAGCGTCGCGTGGAGCCTCGTCACCGGCACGCCGCACCTCTCTGTGGGCGGCTCGGGCGCGGTGCTCGGGATCGTGGGCGTGCTGCTCGCGATCACCGTGAAGCGCGGCGGCGTCTTCATGGAGCGCGTCCGCGCGCAGCTCCTGCGCTCGATCGGCTACACGCTGCTGCTCGGCTTCGTGATCAACGTCGACAACGCGGCGCACGTGGGTGGGCTGGCCGCCGGCTTCGTGCTCGGCATGGCGATGAAGGACCGCCCGCCCGCCACGCCGGTGGCGCGGAACGTGGCCGTCGGGCTGGCCGCGAGCGCCGCGGTCACGGTGGTGGTCGCCTTCGTCGCGCTCGCGATCCACCTCGTCGCGCAGTGATCGGTCGAGCGCCGAGGCGAGTGGCGGATCAGCCGCCAGGAGGGGCCGTGGCCGGGCGCCTCGTCACCTCGAGGACCCGGCCACGGACGGCATCGGTGAGCCGCAGCTCCGCGACCGTTCCTGTCTGCCAGGGACCCTCGAGCCGGGTTCGAGCGGTGGGTTGCTCGGTCGAATCGTCGAGCTCCTGGAGGATCACCATCCGGTCGAACATCCCATGGCGCAACTCGGTCTCGAGCTTCGTCCGCTGCTGGTTCGCGACATCGAACCCCACCGAACTGAAGCCGAGCGCCGTGAAGGCGGTCGGCTCCTCGGCCACCACCAGGGTGCGACCAGGCGGGTTCGAGGTCGAGAGGACGCCCCATACCCACTCGATCTCGCGGGTGACCACGAGCTGGTCCGTCACGCGGTCACGCACCGCGACGGGGTGATAGAGCGCGAAGACCCCGATCGCATACGGCAACAAGACGCGAGGAGGCACGATCGCGGGGACCACCCAGGCTGCGAGCGCCGGGCACAGCACGACGGCCGCGCACGGCAGCAGGTAGAACCTCGCGCTCGTCGGTGCAGCGAGATCGCCGAGAAAATGGGCAAGAAAGATCGACGTTGAAGTCAGCACGATCAGGCCCGTCGCGGCGAGCATGTTGCGTGCCGGGACCGTGAACGCCGCCGTCCTACGTGTCGCGAGCGCGGCCATCGCGAGGAGGAGCGCCGCGAGCCCGATCATTAGCGCGACGCGAGGGTACGGCGAATTGCGCCATGGGTCGACGAGCACGCTGCCGAGCCCGGTCAGGTTGGTGAGGAGGTGTCGGAGGCTGAAATCCGGAACGCCGGTCGGTGCGAACGAGCGGCCGCTCTGGAGGAGCCGTTGCCACAGGATCGGGAGGAGCAGGATCGGCGTCATGCCGACGAGAATCGGACGCGTTCGCAGGTCGATCCACCGGATCGCTCGCGACGCCAGCAACCCGCCGAGGACCACCAACACGAACAGGGGGGACTCGTAACGCGTGTGGCAGAGGGCCACGAGTTGTGCCCAGACGACGTTCAGCGATCGATCCGTCGGCGCCCGAGCGTGACGGTAAGCAGCCGACAGGCTGCTGGCGACCAACAGCATCGCGAACAGATCGAAGCCGCCGGACGTCGCACACAGCGCGACGATCGGACAAGCGGCGACCAGCAACATCGCTCCGACGGCCGCCGAAACGCCCAGCACATCGAGCACGGTCGCGCCCGCGACGAAGAGGAGCCCCAGCAGCACGAGGAAGTTCACGCGGAACGCGTTCGCGGGGTGGAGGCCGAGCAGGGTATGCGCCGCGTGTACGGCCGTCGGGTAGAGCAGCGGACGCCAGGGAGGGCTCTCCACCTGGACGGGCCGGATCGCGCCGTAGTGCCAGAGCGCCGAGCGTACGGTGCTCGGCGTACCGTCGAGCGACATCGAGTTCGCGGTGGAGAGCAGATCGAACTCGTCGTACAGGATCCGAAAGCGGTGCGGTACCGTGAGGTACGTGACGAGCGAGATGACGATCGCCGCGCCGAATACCACCTTGCGCCCCTGAGCCGCGCGATCCGGGTCGAACAGATACCCGTGGATCCCGCGAATCGACCACCAGGCCCACACGAGCAACACGCTCAGGACGGTCGGATACGCTGCCAGGCTGAACGCGACGCGCATCCGGTCGCTCGCCCCGACGGTGAAGAGGAGCGCCGAGAGCGCCGCGAGCCCGAGACCGGATCCCAGGATCCGGTCGGCCGTCGGAGAGGCGACGGGCTCGCGAGCCAACGATGGCGAAGGGGGCTGACAGTCAGCCATCGAGACTGGTGGCGCGATCCATGCCCGACCACGGCTACCGCGCGGCGTATCGTGCTGGACCACCAAACCCGTGTAAAGCGCTCCCGTATCAGCCGCCGCCGGCGGTTACCATTGGTGCTCGTCCCGCTCTCGCTGGCATCGCGCCGGTAGGACGGTACCCATCGGGGTCGTCCGAATCGCCCAGGGCGACGTCGGGACCCGTCATAGCATCCCGAGCTCGAGCTTGGCGGCCTCGCTCATCATGTCGGGGCTCCAGGGCGGGTCCCAGACCACGTCGACCTTCGCCGACTTCACGCCCTCGACCGCGGCGATCTTGCCCTGCACCTCGGGCGGCAGCGAGCCGGCCACGGGACACATGGGCGAGGTGAGGGTCATCACCAGCCACGCGTTCTGCTCCTCGTCGAGCTCGATGCCGTAGATCAGCCCGAGCTCGTAGATGTTGACCGGGATCTCGGGGTCGTAGCAGGTGCGCAGCGCGTTCACGATGCCGTGGCCCACGGCGCCCTCGGGCTCCGGCGAGGCCTGGCGCATGTCCGCGGTCCAGGTGCGGCCGGTCGCGGTGGTGGCGCCGCCCGTCTCGGCGGGCGCCGCGGGAGCGGGCGCCTCGCTGGGGCTGGGCGTGGGGATGGGCGCGCCGGAGTTGCCGTTGACGGGAGCGGGCGCGGGCTCGGCGACGGCCGGCGAGGCGCTCGGTCGTGCGCCGTTTCCACCGGGCTCCTCGTGCGGCGCGTAGTGGTGGGGCGCGTCGAACGGGTGCTCCTTGGCGGTGCGCGCGGAGCGCATGAGCCAACGTCCCGCCAGGTCCTTCAGGGTGTCGACGATTGGGCCTACCATCGAGTTCCTCGCAAATCGCGCGCGGTGCGGCGATCGATGCGGGTCATTCCGTGGAGATCGTGGCGCCGGGCGCCTCGATCGCGGAGTTGAGGGTGTGCCACGCGAGGGTCGCGCACTTCACCCGGGTGGGGTACTCGGTGACGCCGGCGAACACCGCGAGCTTGCCGAGGTCGACCTTCGGCTGGTCGCTCGGCGCCGCCGCGGCGGGCGCCACCATCTCGTGAAAGGTGTGAAAGAGTGCCTGCGCTTCCTTCTCGGTGCGGCCCTTCACCATCTCGGTCATCATCGACGCCGAGGCGGTGGAGATGGCGCAGCCCGAGCCCTGGAAGCTCGCGTTCTTCACCACGCCGCCCTCGACCTCGAGGAACACGGTGAAGCGGTCGCCGCACAGCGGGTTGTAGCCCTCGGCCTTGCGGTTGGCGCCTTCCAGCACCTTGAAGTTCCGCGGCCTCCGGCCGTGGTCGAGGATCACTTCCTGGTAGAGATCGCGTAGCTCGGACATCAGCCGAAGAGCTCCCGTACCTTGGCGAGACCGCGCACCAGCGTGTCGATCTCGGCGGGGGTGTTGTAGAAGGCGAGCGAGGCGCGCGCGGTGGCCGGGATGCCGAGGCGCTCCATCACCGGCTGCGCGCAGTGATGGCCGGTGCGGATCGCGATGCCCTCGCTGTCGAGGATGGTGCCGATGTCGTGCGGGTGGACGCCGTCGAGGAGGAACGACACGACGCTCGCCTTGTGCGCCGCCGTGCCCACCAGCTTGACGCCAGGGGCCTCGGCGATCCGCTCGCTGGCGTAGCGCAAGAGGTCCATCTCCCAGGCGCTCGCGGCGTCGAAGTCGATCGACTCCAGGTAGTCGATCGCCGCGCCCAAGCCGATGCCGCAGCCGATGTCCGGCGTGCCGGCCTCGAACTTGGCGGGCAGGTCGGCGTAGGTGCTCTTCTCGAACGTGACCGAGCGGATCATGTCGCCACCGCCCATGTAGGGCGGCATCGCGTCGAGCAGCTCGGTCTTGCCCCACAGCAGACCCGAGCCGGTCGGCCCGAAGAGCTTGTGGCCCGAGAGCGCGTAGAAGTCGCAGCCGATCGCCTGCACGTCCACGCGCAGGTGCGGCGCCGCCTGCGCGCCGTCGAGCAGCACCTTGGCGCCCACCTGGTGCGCGAGGCGCGTGATCTCGACCACCGGATTGATGGTGCCGAGGGCGTTCGATACGTGGTTCACCGCCACCAGCTTCACGCGCGGGTTGAGCATCTCCTGGTAGGCGTCGAGGCGTAGCTCGCCCGCGTCGTTCATGGGGATGACGCGCAGGTGGGCGCCGCTGCGCTCGCACAGCATCTGCCACGGCACGATGTTCGAGTGGTGCTCGAGGGCGCTGATGACGATCTCGTCGCCGGCGCCCACGAAGCGGCTGCCGAACGAGGACGCCACCAGGTTGATCGCCTCGGTGGTGCCGCGCACGAAGATCACCTCGCGCGCGTGCGGCGCGTTGATCCAGCGGCGCAGCTTCTCGCGCGCGCCCTCGTAGGCGATGGTCGCCTTCTCGCTCAGGAGGTGGACGCCGCGGTGGATGTTGGCGTTCTCGTGCGTGTAGTAGTGCGTGAGGGTGTCGATCACCGCGCGCGGCTTCTGCGAGGTGGCGGCGTTGTCGAGGTAGACCAGCGGCTTGCCGCGCACGGTCTGCGACAGGATCGGGAAGTCGCGGCGCACGCGCTCGACGTCGAACTCGGCGGGCGAGGGCGCCTCGGCGTGCTCGGGCCTGGACGACGCGGACGCGGCGCTCGGATGAGCGGCGGCGGAGCTCATCGCTGCTCCTCGGACGAACGGGACACGGGCAGCCAGCTCTCGAGCCAGCCCTGGAGCTCTTCGCGCACGGCGGTGATGCCGATCCGCGCCACCACCTCGCCCGCGAACGCCTGGGTGAGGACCGCGCGCGCCTCCGCTTCACCGAGCCCACGCGAGCGCAGGTAGAAGATGGCGTTGGCGTCGAGCTTGCCGATGGTCGCGCCGTGCGAGCACTTCACGTCGTCGGCGTAGATCTCGAGCTGCGGCTTGGTGTCGGCGCGCGCCTCCTTCGAGATGAGCAGGTTCCGGTTGACCTGCTGGGCGCTGGTCTTCTGGGCGTGCTGGGCGACCAGCACGCGGCCGTTGAAGACGCTGCGCGAGGCGCCGTCGAGCACCGACTTGTAGAGCTGGCGGCTCTCGCAGTGGGGTGAGAGGTGCTCGATCGAGGTCTGGCTGTCGAGGTGCTGGTGGTGGGCGCCGACGGTGAGCCCGTCGAGCGTGGCGCTCGCGCCCTCGCCGTCGAGCAGGGTGCGGATCTCGTTCCGCACCAG
>CAYMQR010000198.1:0-8630 GCA_964392195.1 uncultured bacterium
CCAGCGCGCCCACTCCTGGGCGGCGTCGGGGCGATCGCCGTCGCGGCGCCCGCTCACCGCGCCGGCGCCGCCGCCCGGGTGCTGGGGCGTGATGCGCGCTTGGCTACGGTTCACGCCCTGCGCCGGCCACGGCTGCAAGCTCGCCGGCACGGGAAGCGGCGGCAGCGCCGCGAACGGATCGAGCGGGATCCAGCCGTCACGGATCTCGGGCGCCACCCACGGCAGCGAGTCGAGCGGCAAGCGGAAGCCCATCGCCGAGTCGCCGGGCAGCAGGTACATGCGCTCGGCGCGCAGGAACCACGGGCCGCTCGCCCAGCGCACGCCGCGCGGCCCGCCGAGGCGAGTGATCGGCAGCGTATAGCCCACGACGTTGCCGAGCCCGTGCTCGAAGACCCGTGCGATGCGGGCGCGCTCCTCGGGCTCGTCGAGGCGCGAATCGTGGGGATCGACGTTGACCGGCAGGCGCCGCTCGCGCCACAGCCAGTACCAGGTGTCCTCGAAGCCGGGGACCGCGAAGCGCGGCTCCACGCCGAGGCGCTCGGCGAGCGCGGTCACGAAGCGCTTCGCCTCGGCGGTGCCGTGGCCGCGCTCGGTGCGCTCGTCGGCGAGCAGCGCCGGATCGCGCCAGATCGGCACGCCGTCCTTCCGCCAGTAGCAGCCGAGCGCCCAGCGCGGCAGCGACTCGCCCGGATACCACTTGCCCTGGCCGGTGTGGATGAAGCCGCCCGGCGCCCAGCGCGCCGCGAGCCGCCGCACCAGCTCGTCGGCGACCTTCTTCTTGGTGGGGCCGAGGGCGGCGGTGTTCCACTCGGCGCCCTCCATGTCGTCGATCGAGACGAAGGTGGGCTCGCCGCCCATCGTGAGGCGCACGTCGAGCCGCTCGAGGTCGGCGTCGATCCGCGCCCCCAGGGCGTCGATCGTGGCCCACGCCTCGTCGGTGTAGGGCTTGGTGACGCGCGGGTCCTCGTGGATCCGCGTGACCTTCATCTCGTGGTGGAACTCGACCTCGCATTCGTCGAGGGTGCCGCTGATCGGCGAGGCGCTCACCGGGTCGGGAGTGCAGGCGAGCGGGATGTGGCCCTCGCCGGCGAAGAGGCCGGAGGTGGGATCGAGCCCCACCCAGCCCGCGCCCGGCAGGAACACCTCGGCCCACGCGTGCAGGTCGGTGAAGTCGGACTCGGGCCCGCTCGGCCCGTCGAGGGACTTCTGGTCGGCGGTGAGCTGGATCAGGTAGCCGGACGCGAAGCGCGCCGCGAGCCCGAGGTTCCTGAGGATCTGCACCAGCAGCCACGTGCTGTCGCGGCACGAGCCGGAGCCGAGGGTGAGCGTCTCCTCGCAGCTCTGGACGCCCGGCTTCATGCGGATCACGTAGCGCACGTCGTCGGCGAGGCGCCGGTTCAGGTCGACCAGCATCGGCACCACGGCGCGCGGCGTGCGGTCGACGCTCGCGAGCCAGCGCGCGAGGTGCTCGCCCACCGGCAGCGTCTCGAGGAAAGGCTTGAGCTCCTTGGCGAGCCACGACTCGTAGAAGAACGGGTACTTCTCGGCCGACGGCTCGAGGAAGAAGTCGAACGGGTTGATGGTGACGACGTCGGCGGTGAGGTCGACGTCGATCTCGAGGCGGTCGGTGGCGTCGGGCACCACCACCCGCGCCAGGAAGTTCCCCTGCGGGTCCTGCTGCCAGTTGATGAAGTGGGCCTTCGGCTCGATTCGCAGCGAGTAGCTCGGGATCACCACCGGGCAGTGCGGCGCCGGGCGCAGCCGGATGATCTGCGGACCGAGCCGGATGCGGCGGTCGTAGCGGTAGGCGGTACGGTGGTGGAGGGCGACGCGGATGGTCATGGGATCTCCGAACGTCGAGGCCTGAGCAAATTCCGCACCTTAGCCGGTGGCGGGCTGGGCGCGGCGGCCGTCACCCCGCGGGATCGCGGAATCGCGCGGGAAACACGCGTGCCCCGGCGGACCGTCCTCATGCGCCTGGTGCCAGAGGACGCACGCCGGCCGGCCCCGCCGGCGCCCGGATTGGCGCCATGGGGCCAGCACCGGTCCCGACGAACCCGGCGCTCGCCGGCGCCCCGGGTGTCCGCGCCGATCCAGCCAGCGGCGGGCGCTCGAGACCCAGCGTGAGCCGATCGGTGTGGAGGGTCGCGCTCCGCGCGACCGGCGAAACGCGCTGGCGCCGCGCCGCCGCTCAGATCGAGAGCTCGAGGACGAGACCCACGACCGGGCTCGGGCCGAAGCGCTCCGAGCCCACGCGCCCGGTGTCGCGATCGTCCACCACGATCGTGTCGGCGAGCGCTGCCCCGGCGCGCAGCCCGAGCGCCACCCGCGGCGCCGGCGTCCAGGTGACGCCAGCGAGCGCGGTGAGCTGCTCGTCGCGGAGCGTGCCCAGGCCGGCCGCGTCGCTCTCGATCCGGTAGATGTTGCTCTCCCAGCGCCCGGCGAGCGACGCCCACCACTCGTCGGCAAGCTGGTAGCGCCCGCGCAGCGTCGGCCCGGCGATGTCGCCGGTGAGCTCGAAGCGCAGCCGCTCGCTCGGCCGCCAGTCGAAGCCCGCCACGGGCAGGATCAGCGGATCGTCGTCGAGCTGCGAGCTCGCGATCAGCACCGCCGCGAGCGAGAGCGTGTCCGAGAGCCGCCACGCCAGCACCGTGACCGCGCCGTACGTGAGCGCCCGGTCGAGGGGCGCGCCGTCGCCCACCGCGAAGCCGAGTCCGCCGCTGACGATCAGCGTGAGATCGTCGAGGAGTGGCCACACGAGACCGGGACCGAGCCGCGCGATCGTGGCTTCCTCGATCGGCTCGCTGCGCTCGGCGCCGAGGACCTCGAAGTCGTCGAAGCGGTAGCGCGTGTACGCGACCTCGATCTCGCCGGTGATCAGCACCCCGCCGAGCGGCGGCAAGCCACTGCCGATCGACGCGTGGACGTGGCCCTTGTCGAGCGTGGCGCCATCCGCGCGTGCGCCCGGCTGCAGGTAGCCGGCGAGGTCGCCGTTCACCCACGAGCGCGCACGGTGCTCGCGGGGTTCGGCGGTCTCGACGTCGAGTGGGTCGGCGCTCGGCTCCACGTCGGCGAGCGCGACTCCGGGATCGACGAGCGCGGCCAAGACGACCAGCAGCGCCGCGAGCGAGCGGCGGGGAGGCGTGAGTGCGATCGGGGTCATGAGCGGGATCCTCGGGCGCTCAGGATCGCCGATCTCGCGGCCGTTCGCCGGCGGTGCGAGCGGCCGGGGGCTCGCGCGCCGCGCGACCGGCGATCCGCGATGGCGTTTCATCGCCCCAGCCGCCGATCTCCCTCTGCCGACCGCCGCGGATCGCCGCGACCGGCTCACCGCCCGGCAAGCCGAAGTCGTGAATGACGTCGATCACCAGCACCGCGACGCTGGCGCGATCGGGAGCGTTCCCGTGCAGGCTCGGGCCCCGCTTGCGGATGAGCCGGTGTTCTGGCGAACCGCGAACCCGGTTGCGGCGCCGCCTCGGTTGCGAGGCGGCGATCCTGCCTACGAGGATCGTGGTCGGCGGCGGCGCGACCCAGACGACGCGGCTCGTGTGGACCCCACCGATCGTATGAACTTCCTCGCTGACGTCGTCCCGTCTCTGCGACCCGAGCGTGCGCGTGAACCTCGACGATCTCCCGATCGCCGGTCAGATGTGGTCCGACCACGTTCGCACCAACCGAACCCCCGCCTTCGCCGCCGCCGTCATCCGCGCCGCCGCCAACGGCACCCTCGTGCAAGCCGGCACCGAAGCCGAGTACAGGCGGAAGCTCTACTGAGAGCGCGGAGGCTCCACGGTCTCGAGCTCCGCCGAGCCGAACATCGTGGCGGGTGAGATCACCGGCTCGTCCAGCGGTACGTTCGCGCCATACCGCTCACGCAGCTTGGCTCGAACCACGGGATCCTTCAGACGGAACTCGCGGAGCTTCTGCAGTGAGCCGATCTCGACGCCGAGCGCACGCTCGTAGACCTTCCAGACGAGCTCCGAGCAGTACATCCGGTCGTCGGACCACTCGAAGGTGAGGTCGTACTTCTTCCCCTCGAGCTTGCGCGCGATCGCGTGCATTTTCTTCACGACCTCGGACGTGAGACGGGAGTCGGCGTCGCGAAGACGCTTCACCACGTAGCGATGGCCCTCGCCGCGTTCGATCCAGGCTCGCATCGGAGTGAAGCGAACGGTTGCGGACGCTTCGAAAACGAACGGCTCGCCACCCCGGAACACGACCAATCCCATGTGGCTGTAAGGCGAGCTGGTCGCGCGCTGTATGGCGACGCTCTGCCCGGACTTCGACGTATGGAAGACGATGTCGCCATCCCGCACGCCGTCTGCGGCACATGCGACGCCGCACGCGCAGAGCTGGAGGGCGAGCAACGCCGCCAGTGACCGCCGAATCACCGACGACGCCGCGACACGAGGGGTGCCGCCCGCACGAATTCGCAGGCGGCAGCCTCCTCGAGCATCCACCGGCCCATCGCGCGGTACGACACGGGCATCCACGAGTTGGACGAGCCCGCCCAATCGGCCGACGCCACCGGCGGCTCGTCGATCCCTCGTGCATTCAGCCCTCCCCGGACCAGCGTCCATCGAAGCGAGCTGAAGGACCCGCGGCCGAGTGCGTCCACCACCGACCGCTGCTCCCTGGCGCCACGACCGATCTGCCCAGGCATCCACGAAAAGAAGCGCATCAACCGGCTGGCGCGTTTGCCCGGCAGCGCGGTCAAGAGCGTGTTGACCACGATGATCCGATCGACCCCCGCGTCCGACATCGCTCGCTCCACCGTGTCCATGTTCGCCGAGAGCGAAGCCGAGCGATCCTGGCTCGTGGCCGTGACACCGAGCGCGGTGAGGACAGCGTCCGCACCGGCGAACGCGGCGCTCAGAGACGGCTGATCCGCGAGCGAAGTGACCACGGCCACTCGCGAGCCCGGTGGCACGTTCGTGACTCGCTCCGGTCGTGAGCGGACGATCGCCGTGAACCCGATCCCCTCGTCGCGGCACACGCTCAGGATGCCTTGACCGAGCCCGCCCGCAGCGCCGATGACCGCCACGTGCCGAGGGAGCGACACAGAACGGCTGGCCGTTGGTGGCTTGGTCATGGGTGGCGATCGGCTGAATGTTCGTGGCCGGGCATCTCGCTAGATCGCAACCGGAGTGGGCAACGGCCGTCCTGCCTGGTCAGCGGTCTTCCGCCATTTCAGCACCGCTCCTCAGGCTCGAGGGTCGAACCCGAATACGCGTAGCTCTTGCTTGCACCTGCAGGCCTTCGCGAGGCGCGCGGCCCAGGCGACGGCCTCCTCGCGCGAGGGCAGCTCGAGCACGGTGAAGCCGCCGTCGAGCGGGGGCGCCCACGGGTAGCCGCCCTCGGCGACGGAACCGTCGGCGGAGACGAGCACGGGCGGCACGCTTTCGTCGATGCCGCCGCCGAAGACGTAGACGCCGGCGGCCTTCGCCTCGTCGATCACGGCATGCGCGTCGCGGCCTACCGCCTCCAACTCGCCATCGGGTACGACCATCGCCGCGCTGGGGAAGGAGATCAGGTACTTGGCCATGGCGTGCTCTCCGTGAGAGTCGGAATCGGAAGTGGCATCGATGATCTCTCGGTTACTCACCGACCGAGGACGACGTCGATCCCCGACGGTACCAGGTCGAGCTTCGGGCGCAGCAGCTTCCGGACCGAACGCTACCACTCCGCGCGCCTCAACGCGGGCCGCCCGGCGATGACCGCAAAGGCATCGACGGAATCATCCACGGCGGCGATCGCCCGGTTCATCGCCTCGGTCACCTGATCCGGCGCGTGACGGGCCAGGTACTCGGACAGAGCACGGCTGTAGAGCTCGCTGCGAGAGCGCTTCAACCACCGTGCAAGACGCTCTGCTTGCTCGAAACCCGAATCGAGGATCGACACCGCCGTCTTCATACCAAGACCGGCAGACAGCGAAACACGCCTTCGTCGAGGCCGCAGCTCTTTCGTATCGCCGGGCTCGCGGGAGCTCGCCCCTCCGAGGATCGGACGAGCGCCGGGCGTTTGGGCGGGGAGTCCCGGCGCACGACGAAGCGTGCGCCTCCAGGGGGAACCGAGCGAGCGGCCGGGTATCGCGGCGCGAGCCCGCGAGTGTCGCGCCGGGATCGAGCGGCGCCTGCCCGTCGGTGGCGGGCTCAGCCGCCCGGCGCGATGAAGCCGTGGTAGCGGGCCATCCAGTAGGGGGCGAGGACGTCGGCGCCGTCCATCTCGGTCATGCCGTCGTGGCCGCCGTTCATGCGGTACTGGCTGGTGTTCCAGCGCTCGCAGGCGCGCTCGTCGTAGGGGAGGATCCGCCCGTCGCTGCGCTGCCGGCCGATGCCGCCGTAGAATGCGGGCGGCGGTGCCAGGTCGAGGCGGTGCCAGTTGTGGATGTTCCAGCGGATCATGTCGACGGGTGCGAGCCTGAGCCAGCGCGCGGCGTTGGCGAAGCCTGGCTCGACCTCGCCGCCGACCACGCCGTTGAGGGTGTCCCAGAGCGCGCCTTGTTGCTTGCTGGTGTGCACGTGGTGGCGCGACCAGCCGTCGAGCCAGCGCGCGCGCAGCGCGGGGTCCTGCTCGTAGCGCAGCAGCGCGAACCACGCCTGCGCCGAGAGCTCGTCACCGTCGCCGCTGTAGGTGCCGCCGCGTAGCGGGTGGTCGACCTCGGCTTGCGCCTTGTCGGCGTAGCCGTGGTTCTGGATGAGGTCGTTCTTGCCGTCGAGGAAGCGCGGGTCGCCGGTCATGTAGTAGGCCTCGGTGAGGCCGGCGAGGATCGCCACCGCGCGCTGGCCGCCGTCGGCGAAGAGGCCGCCGAGCGGCGAGTCCACGTAGCCGGGATCGAACTGGCCGTAGGTGGTGACGGCGTTGGTGATGGGGTCGATGAGCTGCCAGCCGTGGTCCATGATGCCGCCCACGATCCCGCCGATGTGGTCGCGGATGCGCGCGCGCTGGGCGCGGTCGGCGCACAGGTCGTAGGCCGGACCCATCATGTAGATGTGCGAGATCACCTCGTCGTTCGAGGTGTCGCGCTTGATCCACCACTCGCCGTCGGCGGACGTGTACCAGGCGCCGTCGTCGGGGTCGTCGCAGTCGTCGAGGTTGCAGGTGGACTTGCGGATCACGCTGCGCGCCAGGAAGTAGTCGGTGCCGGTGATCTCGGTGAGGCGCAGCATCCCTTCCATCGCGCGATCGAAGTTGTCGCGGGCGTCGGCGGCGTCGGTGACCTTCCAGCGGTAGCACTCGCCGAGCACCCAGTACGCGGTCCAGCCGCCGTCGTTGTCCGAGTCCCACTTCACGTTGGAGGAGAGGTCGCCCTTGCGGAGCAGGCGGCTGTCGGCGACGGCGCCGTCGCGGTCGTGTCGCTCGACGATGCGATCGACGAACGGCGCGAGCTTCTGCTCGATCGTCATGCGGCTCGCGGTGACCGTGGCGAGGCCGCCGGCGGTGGCGAACCAGATCGGGCCGTCGGTGGCGGCGGGGTCGGTGGCGACGGCGCGCACGTCCTCGGACGGCAGCCAGCGCTCCGCCGGATAGACGCGCCACTCGAAGCCGTCGCCGCGATCGAGCGCGCGGTAGGCGCCGCCGGAGGTCGCGACCACGAAGCCGCCGTCGGAGGCGAGCGCCGCGGCGCGCGGGATGGCGGTCGCGCCGCCGAGCGGGACGCGGCCGGCGCGCAGCTCGGGGACGTCGATGGTCTTCGCGGTGGGGCCGGCGACGTCGATCGCGTGGAGCCCGTGCTCGCCGATCGCCACCACGTCGAGGGCGCGAGGCAGCGTGACGTTCGCGACCAACGCGCGGACGGTGTCGGATGCGAGCGGCGAGCCCGCGCCGAGCGACCAGGTGGGCTCTCCGGCGAGGAGCGCCTCGGCGCTCGCGTAACCGGCGACGAAGCCTCGGCCGGCGCCGACGATCTCGTCGCCGCGGGTGGTGGCGGCGAGCAAGAGCGGGCTGACCGCGCCGGGCCAGCGCGGTTCGCCGGTGGCGCCGAGGATCGCGGCGCCGGCGGTGGTGAACACGATCGCCGCGTCGCCCGCGGCCGCCACTACGGTCACCGTGACCTCGGCCGGTGCTTCGAGGAGGTCGAAGGTGCCGTCGGCTCGCACCCGGTAGAGCTGGCGCGGAGACGCGAGGGTCACGAAGGAGGGCGCCGCCGCGGCGGCGGTGAGATCCGGTAGGTCCTCCGGCCGCGAGAAGAGCGGCCGCGCTTGCCCGGCGGCGAACAGGTCGCGCGCCGTCACCTGAAGCGGCGACGCCGCGCCGAAGCTCGCGGGCGCCGACAGCACGGACACCAGCCCGCCGATGGCCGGATCGACCTCGTTCGAGGTGTGGTTCTGCTCCTGCAGATACGCGACGTCCACGTACGGCGCGTCGAACGGCGTGGGCTCGAACGGCCTGGCGCCGGGCAGCCCGGGCTCATCCGGCCCGCCGCTTGCGCCGCAGCCGAAGAGAAGAAGTCCCGCGCACAGCCACGATCGCCGGATCCGAGCGCCCACGGTCCCCATGGCCGCCGATGCTACCAGGCGAAGCCGCGTTCGATCGCGCGCGCCTCCTCGGCCGTGACGGAGCGCGGCCCTCCAGGCCGCTCGCCGGAGGGGCACGCGCCGCGTGCCCGGCGATACGACGAGGGCGCGGGT
>CAYMQR010000199.1:0-8630 GCA_964392195.1 uncultured bacterium
GAGCGTCGACGCGTCCCCGCCGCCCCCGCCTGCGCGCGGCGCGCCGTTCATCCACACCGCGAGCAGCACGACGGAGCCGCCGAGAACCGCGAGCGCCGCGAGCCCGCTCGCGATCGCGCGTGCGTTGCGGGCGAGCGTCACCGGGATCGCGCGCCAGCCCTCGCCGCGCTCCCAGATCGTCGCGGCACGGGCCCGCTCGCGCGACTGGCGCCGGCCTTCGCGGCTCAACGCTTGGCGCACGGCGCCCGTCAGATCCTTGGTGAGGGTGCTGCCCGCGTCGTCGATCGCGAGCATGCAGCCCTGCTCTCCCAGGACGTGCTGGATCTTCAGGATCTCGCGCTTCTTGTCGCTGGCGGCGATCTCGAGCCAGTCGACCTCGATCTCGCCCTTGAGCGCCTTGGTGAGCTTGGCGACGTCGAGCGCCGACGGCAGCGCCCAGGCGGCGCGCTGGACCGTGCGCGGATCGGCGCTCGGGCGCTCGAGGAGGAAGAGCTTGTAGCGCGGCATGGCGAGGCTGGAAATAACGCGATGCGAGTGCACCGTTTACCCGGATGCGTGGTTCCGGGCAAGGAATCCCTCCCGCGATCCGGCCCCGCCCCGGTTGGCGGATCCGCGGGCCGCGAGGCTTACTCCCCGCCCCAGCGAGAGGCGGTGGAGCGATGGCGGCTACGAACGAGCGCGTGGCACTGGTGACGGGGACCTCGAGCGGCTTCGGCATGCTCGCGAGCGTGGAGCTCGCGCGCGCGGGCTTCCGCGTGGTCGCGACGATGCGGAATCTCGCCAAGAAGCAGCCACTCCTGGACGCCGCGGCGGCGCGCGCCGTCGAGCTCGACGTGGTCCGGCTCGACGTCACCGATGGCGCCTCGATCGCGGAGGCCGCGCGCCACGTGGAGGCCCGCTACGGGCGCCTCGACGTGCTGGTGAACAACGCGGGCTACGGCCTGATCGGCGCGGTCGAGGACACCTCGGCCGAGGCGTTCCGCGCGCAGCTCGAGACCAACGTCGTCGGGCTCGCGGAGGTGTCCCGCGCGTTTCTACCGATGATGCGCGCGCGCCGATCGGGCCGGATCATCAACGTCTCGTCGATGGGCGGCCGCACCACGTTCCCGGGCTTCGCGCCGTACCACGCCAGCAAGTTCGCGGTCGAGGGGCTGACCGAGGCGATGGGGTTCGAGCTCGCCCCGTTCGGGATCCAGGTGGCGCTGATCGAGCCGGGCGCCTTCGGCACCGAGTTCGACCGCGGCAGCATGGTGCGCTCGGTCCGCGACGGCAGTCCGTACCGGCCGATCCTCGACAACATGGACGCGCGCATGTCGCGCTTCCGCTTCCTCGCGCAGGACCCGCGCGCGGTGAGCCGCGTGATCGTGAAGGCGGCGACGGCGCGGCGCCCGAAGCTGCGCTACCCGGTGGGGATCGACGCGCGCTTCATCCTGCTGGT
The DNA here is from genome assembly GCA_964392195.1 of uncultured bacterium. Lineage (GTDB taxonomy): Bacteria > JADJOY01 > JADJOY01 > JADJOY01 > JADJOY01 > JADJOY01. The sequence continues at coordinate 1,439 of CAYMQR010000199.1, forward strand.
GCGGCCGTTCACTCCGTGGCGGATCTGGCACTGGTTGAACGCGCGCATGGTCGGCGTTCCGTTCCGCCTCGGGTGAGCCGGGTGGCGCTGGCGCTCGACCACGTCTTCGCGTTCGTCGCGGAGGGCTTCCCGGACGAGCGCCGCCTCGCCGAGGCCGGCTATCGCGTGGCGTTCGGGCGAGACCACGAAGGGCAGGGGACGGCGAACCGGCTGCTGCTCTTCGCCGAGAGCTACCTGGAGCTGATCTGGCTATAGCGCGGCGGACCGAGGCCGAGACCAACCTGCTGAGGCTCGATCGGCGCGCGGACTGGCGTGCGACCGGAGCGTCGCCGTTCGGCATCGGGCTGCGCGGCGCGATCGCGCCCGGGCTCGAGCGCGACTTCGTGGACTACCGGCTGCCGGCGTTCCCGCTCGGCCGGCTGCGGGTGCTGGCGCGCACGATCGAGGATCCACGCCAGCCGCTGGTGTTCGTGATCGAGCGTCACGACGGCGCGCTCGCCGCGCCCGAGAACGCGGGGTTTCCGCGCTCGTTCCTCGAGCACGCCGTACCGGTGCGAGCGATCGCCCGGGTGCGGGTGGCGGGGCGTGAGCTCGACCACGCGCTCGGCCGCTACCTGCCCGCGTCGGTCGAGCTGCTCGCCGGCGCGGCCGGGCCGCGGATGACGGTGGGGCTCGATCATCCGCGCGCGCCTGCGGTCGAGCTTCCACCGCTCGTTCACATCGGACCGGCGGTGGGCCGGGAGGAGACATGAGACTCGCGCGCGGCGTGCTGCTGCTCGGCGCGGTGGTGTTCGCCGGGATCGGGATCGGCTGCGTCCTCTTTCCGGCCGAGCTGCTGGGCGCGGTGGACGTTCGGCTACCGAGCGCGGTGGCGCGCACCGAGATCCGCGCCTTCTACGGCGGGCTCGAGCTCGGCGTGGCGGCGTTCCTGGTGATCTGCGCGGTGCGGAGCGACTGGGTGCCGCTCGGGCTCACCGCGCTCGCGTGCCTGATGAGCGGCATGGGCGGCGTGCGGCTGGTCGCCGCCCTCGCCGCGGCGCGCGAGGCGTGGACACAGCTCCCGATCGCGCTCGTCGAGCTGGGCGGCGCCGCGCTCGCGGTGTGGTCGCTGCGCCGCGTCCGCGACGCCCGCTCACCGCTCTGGTTCTGAGCGCCGCGCGGCGAGCCGCGCGGCCGTGGCGAGCCACGCGATCAGGCTCGTGAACTTGATCGCGGCGCACGCGCTGGTGAGGCCCGCCACCGCGTCGCTGGTCGGCCCCGCGGCGGCGAGCATGCGGAGGATCCCGACGTTCTCGATCGCATCGAAGACCGCCGCCACGATCGGCGCCGCGATCAGCACGGTGCGCATCCGCGGCGAGGCGTCCGCGAGCTTCCCGCTCGCCTTCCAGCCGGTCATGGCGAGGACCGCGCCGTAGAACGCGAGGAAGCCGTAGTCGGCGAGCGTGTCCCGATGCGCGGCCTTCGCGACCGCGCCGTCGCCCGCGTGCCACAGCGCGAGCGTGGCGTCCGCGCGCTCACCAGTGAGCGGCAGCTCGAGACACATGATGTTGGGGTGCACGCCGAAGCGCAGCTCGGCGGTGGGGCAGCTCGCGGTGCTCGCGAGCAGGCTGCCGGAGAGCAGCGCCGTCGCGACGATCGAGAAGATCAGGAAGCCGCGCATCGGGTTCGATCCTCGTACCGCGCCATCGCGGGAAGGCGTCACGCGGCCGCGACGGAGCGCGGCCCTCCACGCCGGATCGAGCCCCTCACGGAAGCGGGCCTGCGCTCGCCATCCAGTCCTGGGGGGTGCGCGCCACGCCCGCCTTCACGGTCCAGGCGACGTTGCGCATGGTCGAGAGATCGGCCAGCGGGTTGCCCTTCACCAGCACCAGGTTGGCGCGCTTGCCCACCGCCACCGTGCCGACGTCGGCGTCGATGCCGAGGACCCGCGCCGGCGCGCTCGTGGAGGCGACCAGCGCCTCCATGGGCGTGAGCCCGGCCTCGCCGAGGAGCTCGACCTCGCGCAGCGAGGTGAAGCCGTGGAAGAGCGCCGTGAACACCGGCCAGCAGCCCGAGTCGGTGCCCATGAGGATCGGGATCCCCGCGTCGCGCAGCGCGCGCACGCCCTGCTTGGCGAGCGCCACGCGCCGTCGCAGCATCCAGTCGCTCAGGTAGAAGCGGGTGCTGAGACCCGGCACGAAGTCCGGAACCCAGCTCGGCACGCTGAGCCGCGCGGTCGCGAGCCCGATCGCGTCCCACGCGCCGGCGTCGCGCGCGCTGGCGATCTCGACGGGCGGCGTGACGAGCCGGAGGATCGGGTCGTCGAGGCGGCTCGGGTCGGTCTTGATCAGGAACTGATCGGTGACGCTGAGCGTGCTGATCACCGCGACGCGCTCGTCGCGCATCCGTGCCAGCGTCTCGGCGGACGGCTCGTCGTCCTGGTAGCCGGTGTGGACCATCACCCTGGGTGCCAGGTCGAGAGCGAGCTGGTGCTCGGGGTCCGACATGCTGTGCACGAACACCGCGAGGCCGCGCGCCGCCGCCTCCTCGCGGATGCGCGCGCGCATCGTGGCGTCGAAGACCGGCCACACGTCGAACGGGCCGAAGCCCTTCTCCATGGTGACCTTGGTGCCGACCACGCCGGGCACGGCGCGCGCGGCGTCGAGCTCGGCGACGAGCCGCTCCGGCGAGTCGATCGGCTCCCACAGCTCGTCGAAGGCCTCGCCGCGCATCGAGGCGTCGCCGAAGTAGCCGCCCGCGGGGGTGAGGAACGGTGCGAGCATGAGGATGTCGGGGCCGGCGCCGGTGGCCGCGACCTGCTCGTGGGCCCACGCCAGGAAGTCCTTGGGCGTGGCGGCGTCGAGCACGGTGGTGACGCCCGCGGCGACGTAAGCGGGGAGCTCGGTGCGCCGCAGCCGCTCGTAGAGCTCGCGCGGGTCCTTGCGGATCATCGCGCCCGGCACCGAGTTCAGGTGGACGTGCGAGTCGATGAGGCCCGGCAGCAGCGTGAGCCCGGTGGCGTCGAGCACCTGGCGATCGCCCGCCTCGAGGTCGTGGCCGATGCGGGTGATGCGGTCGCCGTCGACGAGGATCGTGACGTGCTCGACGGCGGGTGCGCCGGTGCCGTCGATCACGCGCGCGTTGCGGATCGCGTAGGTGCCGGAGTAGGTGACGGCGCGGGCCGCGCCGGCCGCCGCCAGCAGCGCCGTGACGATCGCCGTGGCAGTGGCCGCGGCGGTCGCGAGCCGCCGCCGCGGCGCCGGGCGCTGGCTCACAGGAGCCCCGCGTAGGCGCCGCCGTCGACCGGGATCGCGGCGCCCGTGATGAAGCGCGCGTGCGGCGAGCACAGGAACGCCGCCACCCGCCCGAAGTCCTCGGGTGCGCCGACCACGCCCGCCGGCACCGTGGCGCCGAGCGCGGAGAGATCGGCGCCGTGGAGCTGGGTCACGCGCGCGGTGGCGTGAAGACCGGGCTGGAGCGAGTTCACCGTGACGCCGTCCTTCGCCACCTCGCGGGCGAGCGTCTTCAGGAAGCCGGTCGCGCCGGCGCGCGCGGTGTTCGAGAGGATGAGGTTGGGGATCGGCTGGCGGACCGCGATCGAGGTGATCGCGACCACGCGCCCGAAGCGCTGCGCGCGCATCCCCGGCACCGCCTCCAGGCACATCGCCACCACCGAGAGCAGGTTGAGCGCCAGCGCGTCGGGGTAGCGCTCGAGGGGCGTGTCCTCGAACGTGCCCGGTGGCGGCCCGCCGGCGTTGGTGACGAGGATGTCGAGACCGCCGAGCGCCGCGCGCGCCTCGCGCACGAAGCGCGTCGCTTCCTCGGGCTTGGCGACGTCGATCGCGAGCCCCGTCGCGCCGTGGCCGAGGCGGGTGGCCGCGTGCTCGACCCTGGCGCGGTCGCGCCCGCAGATCACCACCCGCGCGCCCTCCTCGGCGAGCGCCTTCGCCGTCGCGTACCCGAGCCCGGCCGATGCCGCCGCCACCGCCGCGCGCTTCCCCTTCAGTCCCAGCTCCACGGTGCGTCCTCCTCTGCTGGTCGATGCAGCCGTCGAACCTCCGCGGCGGACGTTACTCCATCGCATCGAGCGATCGAAGCGAGCCCGGTCACACGGGCGCCGGACCCGGCCTCGGATGCGGAGGGCACGGCCCCGGATGGCGTGGCGGCGTGCCCGGGCCGCGGTCCGGCGCGTTGCTCGATTCGAGACGGCGGCGTAGCCTTCTTCCTGGGCCCCGGAGCACCTGCCGCCGACGGCCATCGAATCTCGTCGCTTTCACGGAGTTCGCCGATGAAGCCCCGCATCCGGATCGGGTTCGCGCTCGTCTTCCTCGCCGTCGCCGCGCTCGTCGTCTCGCGCGCTTCCCGTGATCGCTCGCCGAGCGGCGCCGTGCCCGCCCAGGTGCGCCCCGGTGACGGCGCCGTGGTCGCCGAGGGCACGGTGCTGGGCCCGGTGGCCGTGAACGTGCTGGCGCTGCCGCGCATCGACCAGGATCCGCGCGCGCAGACCCGGCCGGTCGGCGGTACCCGCAAGAAGAATCGTCCCAAGACGCCCCTTCCCCCGGAGGCGACCGACGCGCTGCGCGAGCAGGCGCTCGCGATCCCGCCGCAGCCCGGCGTGCAGATCGTGAACGAGGGCCGCAGCCCGCACGCGCCCACCCTCGGCGTGAGCTTCGACTCGCTGAGCTTCGACGACGACCCGGCCAGCGTGCCGCCCGACCCGGAGCTCGCCGTCGGCCCCAACCACATCATCGCGGTCGTGAACTCGAGCCTCGAGGTCTACAACAAGACCGGCACCACGCTCGCGGGCCCGCTGCTCTTCGACACCTTCTTCAGTCCCCTGACCGGGTGCTCCAGCACGTTCGATCCGAACGTCCTCTACGACGAGGAGGCCGACCGCTTCTTCCTGGGGATCGACCAGGTCGGCCCAGGGTTCAACGGCACCAACAACCGCTATTGCATGGCGGTGTCGCAGACCAGCGACCCCGTCGGGAGCTGGTGGCTCTACTCGTTCGACGCCTCGGCCAACAACCTCGAGTTCTTCGACTACCCGCACGCGGGCGTGGGCGATCAAGCGATCTTCATGGGCGGGAACGTCTTCTCGGCCGTGTTGAACTTCGTGCGCTCCGACGTGTGGGCGATCGACAAGGCCACCATGTACGCGGGCGGCACGCTGTCGGCCCCGATCCGCAAGTCCTTCCCGGCAGGCACCGCCTTCACGCCGCAGCCCATGCACTCCCACGGCTTCGCGCAGGGCACCTGGCCGACCGGCAACGTTCACTACGTGGTCATCGACAACGTCTTCGACGGCAGCTCGATGGGCGTCTACCGCTGGACCGACCCGTTCGGCACCAACTCCTTCACGCTGCTCGGCACCGTGAACCTGAACACCGGCACCGGCGTCACCGGCGGCTTCCCGGTCGACTCACCCCAGTCCGGCAGCTCGGCGAAGCTGCAAGCGAACGACTGGCGGCCGCTCGGCGTCCAGTACCGCAACGGCCACCTCTTCATGGCCCACACGGTCTCGTGCAACCCGGGCAGCGGCACCGTGAACTGCGTGCGGTGGGCCGAGATCGACCCGGCGGCGGGCGGCGGGCCGGCGTTCGTCCAGGGCACCGCGTTCGCGTCGAACTCGAACTACCGCACGTTCCCCGACATCGCCGTCAACCACTGCAACGACGTCACCATCGGCTACAGCAAGTTCAGCACCAGCATCTTCCCGTCCACGTTCGTGGTCGGGCGCCTCGGCACCGACGCCCCCAACACGTTGCAGAGCGAGGTCCAGCTCAAGGCCGGCGAGGTCACGTACTCCTCGTTCGGCAACGACCCGTCGCCGCACCGCTGGGGCGACTACACCGGCATGACCGTCGACCCCGACGGCGAGACCTTCTGGTACCTGGGCGAATACTCGCGCAACAACAGCCAGGTCTCGAAGTGGGGCACCCGCATCGGCTCGTTCACGACGAGCTGCGAGGCGCCCGCGAACGAGGTGACGCTAACCCAGCCGGTCTCGCCCAACGTGCTGCAGTTCTGCGGACCGGTGAGCCTCACCGGCACCGGCATCACCGCGGGCTCGGTGCTCAAGACCTTCCTCTCCACCAGCAGCGGCCCGCTCGACCTGGTGGCGGACGGCATCACCCCCACCGGCACCACCTCCACCACCTGGACCGGCACGCTGCCGTGCCCGTGGCCGGCGCCGAACCAGTACAGCCTCGGCCAGGGCTTCCTCGGGCTCCAGCTCGTGCGCACGGACGTGGGCTTCTCGTCGAGCAACGTGGTCGGCATCCCGCTCATCGGAAACACGTCGCAGAGCGTGCCCAGCATCCTCGCCATCGCCGGCCAGGCGATCAGCACCACGAGCTGGCAGCCGTCGATCGGGCTCGCGAACGTCGAGAGTGTCCTCGCCAACAACAACACCACGATCTACCGGATCGATGGCACCGGCTTCTCGAGCTCGGTGATCAACGTCTTCACCGCGTCCGGCAACTGCGGTCCGCTCACGCCGACCGCGCAGACTGCGACGACGATCGACTTCAAGGTGCCGGCGTCGTGCCCGACCGGTCCGGGCTCGTTCCAGGTGGTGAACGCCACCGGAAACTTCCGCACCAGCAACGCCGTCTCCGCGCCGATCGGCGCGGCGGTCGGGATCTCGAGCGTGCAGGTGAACGGAAACACCATCACCGTGAACGGCAGCGGGTTCTCGAGCCTCACGGTGATCAACCTGTTCGCGAGCAACGGCTCCACGGTCGAGAACTTCGGCGGGTTCAACGGCGGCACCGCCAAGATCCCGCTCAACATCGTGAACTCGACCCAGTTCACGTTCACGCGGCCCGGCGGAGCGGTGGCCGGCAACGCCTTCGTCGAAGCGATCAACCCGCCCTTCATCCCGTTCTCCGGCTCGGGCAACGACCCGCAAGGAGCGTTCACGCTGCCCTGAACCGCCGCACGCCGCCGCCACCGTCCACGGTCTGGAGGGCCCGCCTCCGGCGGGCCGGGCTGCCCGATCATCCGGAGGGGCACGCGCCGCGTGCCCGGCGATACGTCTGGGCGCTCGCACCGCCCTATCCGCGTTTCTCTGTCGGAACCTGCTACTCCCCCAGCTTCACACCTCCTACGCCAACCACCCGACCACGTCCATCGCCCCTGGAGGGCCGCGGTCCCTCGCATGCGTGATCGCTTAAGCGCGATCGCCGCGGATTCGCTTGCGGAAAGAGCC
>CAYMQR010000200.1:0-8627 GCA_964392195.1 uncultured bacterium
GAGCCCGGTGCCGGCGGAGGACAGAAAGTGCACGAAGGCGAGGGTCGGATCGAGCTCGCGATCCATGACGTAGATGCCGTCGCCCTGGCGGATGCGCACCAGCCCCATCGACTCCATCTGCCGGAGCGCCTCGCGCAGCGAGGTGCGGTTCACTCCGAGCTGCGCGGCGAGCTCGCGCTCGGGCGGCAGCCGCTCCCCCGCCTCGAACTCGCCGGCCACGATCCGCCGCACGAGCTGCGTGAGCACGTCGTCGGAGAGGCGCGAGCGCTTGAGCGGGCTGAGCATGGGGTCGCGAGCGGCCCGATTGGTCCAACCAGTCGAGGCGGCGCCGAGCCTATCACGCGTCACCTTCCCAAATTGGTCCATTGGTTGTACCAATAGGCCAGCGGCGCCCCTGGACAGGGGCGGGCGCTGGCCGGATCCGCGGAGGACCCTCGATGGGCAGCAACTTTCGACCGTACGACGACCCGTCGCTCTTCCACCGCTGGGCCGCGGCGCAGTGGCGCCGCCCCAAGGACCCGAGCATCTACGGCGCCACCGAGATCGACATGGCGGCGGCGCTCGCCTTCCTCGACCGGGTCCGCGCCGAGTGGGGTGTTCCGGTCACGGTCACGCACCTGGTGGCGAAGGCGCTGGCCATGGCGATCGCCCGCCACCCCGACACCAACGCCAAGGTGCGCTTCTGGGGGAAGCTCGAGCGCCGCGAGACCGTCGACATCACGGTGCTGATCGCGGGCGCCGGCGGGCGCGACCTCTCCGCGCATCGGCTCGCCGCCGCCGACAAGCTGCCGCTCCGGCAGCTCGCCACCGACGTGATCGCGGCGAGCGAGCGCGTCCGCACCGACGCCGACCCCGCGTTCCGCAGCAGCAAGCAGCTCATGGACAAGCTGCCGTGGTGGCTGATGCGGCCGTTCCTCACCCTCGCCAGCCTGTCGATGAACGAGCTCCACCTCGACCTCGCCAAGCAAGGGCTGCCCGCGGACCTGTTCGGCACCGGCATGGTCACGAGCCTCGGCATGCACGGCGTGGACGAGGCCTACGCGCCGCTCACCCCGATCGGCCGGATCATGGTCGACATCCTCGTCACGCGCGTCCGTCAGCGTCCCGCGGTGAACGAGGCCGGCGAGCTGTGCGTGCGCCCGCTGCTCAAGCTGTGCGCGACCTTCGACCACCGCGTAGTCGACGGCATCCAGGCCACCCGCATCTGCCAGGAGCTCCACGACCTCCTCGGCCACCCCGACCAACTGCGCTGACCCGCGAGGAACCCATGGCCGCCTTCGACCTCTTCATCACGCTCGACGGGAACACCCTGAACGGCTTCGAGGGGCTGTGCGGGGTCGCGCGGCTGCGTTGCGATCCCGACGCCGACCGCTGGGAGAAGGAGATCCGCTTCTTCGAGGGCGTGGCGGGCGGCCACGCCACCCAGGTCAACCCCACCGGCACCCTCGCCTTCCTGGGCAACCTCTCCCAGACGCTGCTGTTCTTCGATCCGCGCACGATGCGCGAGGTGCGGCGCCTCTCCACGCTCCGGTTCTGCGCGCCCGAGGTGCTCTATTCGAGCCAGACCCACGTGGTGTGGCTCTCCGAGAAGACCTTCATCGCCGTGCTCGGCGACTCGTTCTGGCGCTTCGACATGGACGACCTCGAGAACCCGGTGCGCCTCGGCGAGCACCGCGTGAAGCTGCCGCACGCGATGAAGCGCTCGCCGTCCGGCCGCTACATCGGCTACGGCTCGATGGACCACGACCACAAGGGCTACGCGTGCGAGCTCGGCATCTTCGACCTCACCACCAACACCGCGCGCGTGGTCGAGCTGCCCGCGACGTGCTGGCACATCGCCGCGCACCCCACCAAGGACTTCTTCTACGGCCCGAGCCAGCGCGTGGCGCCGCAGGGCAACGAGTTCGGCGAGTACACCCTCGCCCACTTCAAGAACTACGTGTACGAGGTCGACGCCGAGCGCGCGATCGTCACGCGCCACGCCTCGATCGCCAAGGAGTGGCCGGCGGCCTTCACGTCCGACGTCGTGGTCACTCCCGACGACGTCTTCTACAACGCGTGTGCCGGCGGCACGCTGGTGCGGGTCGACCTCGCCACCTTCCAGCACGTCCAGTTCATCGACGAGAAGCCCGGCCTCGGCCGCTCGCTGCTCGGGCTACGCAGCGGCTGGTCGAACCTCGTCGAGGCGTTCAGCCGCGTGAACGTGCTCGGCAACTCCCACCGTCTCCTCAAGGTGTTGCTCGCCAGCCGCTTCAGCCTCCTCGACGGCAGCCTCGGCCTTCAGGTGAGCCCCGACCGCCGCTTCATGCTCTCGGCGCACCGCGGCCTCAACGAGGTCATCGTCTATCGGCACCCCGAGATGGTGGTGGCGAAGCGCATTCCCTTCCCGTCCATCCGCGGCTTCTTCCCCGAGCACGTCGGGCTCCTCTCCGACCCGCGCCTCGGCTTCCACCACACCACGGTCTCGACGGCGTCGGTCAGCGCGTGAGCCGGCGCTGAGCGTGGCGCGCCTCAATCGGCGGCGGCGCCCCGCAAGCTCGCCTCGCTCAGGTCGAAGATCGCGAGCGCACCGTCGGCGACGGTGACCCGCACCAGCTTCGCGTGCGGCTCGGGCGCAGCGCCGTCCTCGCGTCCGGCGTCCGCGGCACTCGGCACCTCGGCGGGCGGCCCGGCGCCGATCAGCACCAGCGCCGGCTCCGCGGGCATGACGGCGTGGAGCTCGGTGAGCGGTAGCGGCGCGTTCCACACCACGCGCCCGCCCGGACCGGCCACGCGCGCGAGCGCGAGCCGGCCAGCGGAGCCGACCGTCTCGTGGTGGAGCACGAGCACGCTGTCCGGCGCGCGATACCAGAGCGCCTGCTCCGAGCGCGGCGAGCTGCCGAGCAGGCCCGCTTGCAGGAACGACGGCGCGTCGGGCAGCGTGACGTATTCCTGGTAGCGCGGCCGGGTGCCCCAGTTGTCCGGCAGCTCGGGCGGCCAGTCGGGAGGCGCGGCCGACACCTGCGTCACCCGCGCGCTCCACAGCCGGTAGGGCTTGGGCGCGACGCTGAGCGGCTGCGGCACGTGGCTGCCGGCGAGGATGTGTCGCGCGAGCGGGGACAGCTCCTCCGGGCGGCGTCCGCTGAGCGTGGGCTCGCGCTGCAGCTCGTCCGCTTCCTCGGTGGTCAGCACGCCGAGCCAGCGGTCGCCGATCGGCAGCCCGCGCACCTGGAAGCCGCTCGTCGTGCCGTGCGCCGCCGGTGCGCGGACGAGCGCCGGATCGCGAGCGGGCGTATCCCGGGGTGCCGCGGTGAAGTCGACGCCGTCGATCCGCCACTGGGTGGCGTCGGATAGCGTGAGCTGCAGACCGTGCGCGCCGAAGGCGACATAGCCCGCGTCGGCGACGCGCTTGCCGGCGAGCGCCGGGTTCACCGCGTCGAGCCGCGCGCCGTCGGCCAGCGTGGTGCCGTCGGTGAGCGAGAGCGCGAGCGGCTCGCGCAGGGTGAGCCACAGCGTGGCGCCATCGACGCCCAGGATCTCGATCGAGCGCAGGTCGAGGCCGTCGGTGGCGCGGTCCTCGAACGAACGCAGGCGCCGTCTCCAGGCCACCGTCGCGCTCGCCGGATCGATCGCCCACAGGTCGACGTGGAGCAGATGGCGGCGCCGGTCGTCGCCGCCGCCGCGGAGCTTCACCTCCACGACCGTCTCCGACTGGAGGCTCAGCAGGTACACGCGGTCCGCGCCGCCCTGCGCCGTCCTGAGTGCCGGGCCCTGCAGCCTCGCCGGCTCGAGCCGGCGGATCACGCCCGTGAGCAGCACCTCGCGCAACGTCGGCCACCCGACGAGCTGCACCAGCGTGAACGCAGCGAGCCCGACCGCGATCAGCGCGGCGACGACACGGATCGCGCGGGCGGCGATCGAGGGACCTTCGGACCTTCCCGGTTCGTTCGCGTCGGCGCGCGGCATGGGCGCACTATGAGCGGTGCTCGCCGCGCACCTCAAGGAGGCGCGGCCACGCGACGACGACGCGTCCGGATTCGTTCCATCCGCCGACGTGGTCGAGCTGGTGACCGTCGGCCTGGCTCGCCAGGGATCGTCGCGGCAATGGCGCATCGAGCGCTTCAGCCAGCCGCTCTACTTGGGAAAGACCCTCGCCGCGGGCGACGCCGGTCCGTGGCCCCTCCCGGACACGCGCTTCGAGGTGCCGATCGCCAGCCGCGCCGATCTCGAGGGCGCGTGGCTCGTCGTCGTGTTGCAGATCGGCGAGGGCGGCCATACCTACAGCCACACACGCCACGACCTCTTCGACGCGGCGCCGCCGTCGCCTGGTCCACGGCCAGCCGATGGCGCCGGTGGTGCTTCCCACCCCGCCCGACGTTGATCGGTGCGCTGGCGCGCCGGTGCCCCCACCGCCCCCCGGTCAGCGGACCTGCGCGAGGTGGCGCTTCATCCCCCACCGCACCAGCGGCGCGGCGGGCCGGACCAAGCGTCGGATCCAGCGGAAGCGCGCGTCGCACTCGCGGCGGAGGTCCTCGAACGAGTGGCGCTGGTAGCGCAACAGGCGCTCCGACTCGCGAGTGTCGGCCCAGTCCGCGTAGAGCTCCTCGGTGCCGAAGTCGTCCGCCGGAAAGCGGAGACCGAACGATCCGAGCACCGCGCTCATGAGCTGGAAGTGGCTCACCTGGCAGCTCGGGCCACCGCCGATCAGGTGGACGCGCCGCTCGGCCTCGGGCGTGGCGAGCGCGTTCACGAACGCGAGCGCCGCGTCCTCGGGGTGCAGGTACTCGATCCGGTTGGCGGCCGCGAGCGCGAACGCGAGCCGCATCTGGTCGGGCCGGGCGTGGCGCATGCGCGCGTCCACCATCCCCGCGAGGCGCAGGATCATCCAGCGCGCGCCGCTCGCGGCGATCGCCCGCTCGCACTCGATCTTGTGCGCCGAGTAGTGGTCGGTGGCGACCACCGGGTCGGCCAGCGTGCGCGGCGGCCGATCGCGCTGGCGGCGGCCCAGCACCGCGAACGACGACGAGAAGACCAGCAGCGGACGAGCCGCGGAGCGCTCGACGGCGCGCAGCACGTTCACGGTCCCCGCCACGTTGACCTGCCGAGCGAGCTCCGGCGTCGCTTCGGAGAACGGCGCGATGATCGCGGCCAGGTGGATCACGGCGTCCTGGCCCGCGACCGCCTCGTCGACGCCGGCGGCGTCGCGGATGTCGCCCCACCGCACCGTGGTCCGGGCGGCGAAGGCGCGCGCGTGGCGCTCGTTCGCGCGAGTCCGCACGTCGAACGCGGTGACCGCGTGGCCCGCGGCGAGGAGCCGCTCGAGCACCAGCGTGCCCAGATTCCCGAACGCGCCGGTGACCAGGACGTTCACGGCGGCGCGCTCAGGTCGCCGCGGCCAGCGCCGCGAGTCGAGCGAGGCGAGCGCCGCTCGCGCGCACGTGGCCGGCCGCCACCAGCCAGCGCAGCGTGTCGCGCAAAGTCTCCTCCGGCGGCCGGAACGACACGCCGGTCGCCTCCACGACGCGCGCCGAGCTCGCGGGCGCCCAGCGCGTCGCGATCGCCATCGACTCGCGGGTCATCGGGAACTCGATCGGACGGAACCGGCGAACGCCGTCCATCGCCACGCCCATCCCGCGCAGCAGCCAGCCGGGTGACCACGGCGCGAAGATCCGCGCGCCGGTGATGCGCTCGAGGAGCGCGTGGATCTCGGCCCAGCGCACGAAGTGGCCGCCGACGATGTAGCGCCCCAGCGTGGCGTCCCGCGGCGGCGTGCGCTCGAGCAGCCCGACGTGCGCGCGCGCGAGGTCGCGCCCGTCGACGAACTGCATCCCCGAGGTGGTCTGCGGCACCACCCGCAGAAACGCGAGCAGCGCCCGGTTGGCCTCGCTGAGCTTGGGGTCGTCGGGTGCGAACACCCCGCCCGGGTAGGTGATGAGGATCGGCGCGCCCGCTTCCTGGAGGCGGCGCACGGCGAGCTCGCCGTGCTGCTTGGAGCGCAGGTAGGTCTCGCGCGACTCGCCGAGCGGAGACGTCTCGTCGATCGCCGCGGCGCCGGGCCGGAAGAATGCGCCCAGGCTCGACACGTAGAGGATCCGCCCGATGCCGAGCCGCGCCGCCGTTCCCACCACCGCCTCGACGCCGGCCGCGTTGGCCTCGAAGAGCTCGCTGGCGCGGGTGGGGTCGACGCTCACCATCGCCGCGGCGTGGACCACCGCGTCGCAGCCAGCGAGGCCCTCGCGCACCGCCGCCGCGTCGCGCATGTCGGCCTCGACGACGTCGCGCACCTCGTGGCCGTGGTCGCGGAAGTAACGCCGGGCGCGCGCCTTGTCGCGGGCGAGCAGCCGCACCTCGTGACCGGCCGCGAGCAGCGCGACGGTGGTGTGGGCGCCGACCAGGCCGGTCGCTCCGGTGACGAAGACACGCATGAGTGGCGTGGTGGGAGACGGCGCCGGGCGCGCGGTCAGGCCGCGACCCTCACCCTCGGGACCGCGGCCGCGAGCCCGGCGCGCTCCGCGAGCGCCGCACGCCGCCCCTCGGCGCGGTAGAGGTGGCCGAGCTCGAGGATCGCCGCGGGGATGCAGAAGATCGGCGCGATCAGCCACGGCAGGTTGAGCCCCACGAACTTGAGCCAGAACCCGACCGCGCCCTGCTGGATGTGCGCCCACCCCACGTGCCACTCGGAGACGAAGAACGAGCCGGTGAGATACGTGAGCCCGACACACACGCACAGCGCGATCCAGCACCCGGCGATGCGCTGCCGGTCGGTCTTCCCGAACCGGTAGAGGTACCAGCCGTAGAGCTCGAGGAGCCCTGAGAACCCGGCCATGAACTCGAGCCCGGCGATGGTCGGGTTGGAGGTGATGTAGCGCGTGTCGGCGCCGCCGTACGCCCACCATAGCCACGCCCAGCGGTCGTCGGCGGTCACGCCGTTCAGGTGACCGCTCGCGTCGACGAAGAACCACGGCAGCTCCCAGGCGGTCTGCGTGACCCCGGAGATCAGCAGCCACAGGAAGCCGAACTCGGAGAGCTTCTCGAGGCGGCTGCGCGTCTCGCCCGGGTTGTCCCAGAAGGCGAAGAACGGGAAGAAGAGCACCGGCAGCACCACCGCGGAGACGTAGACATCGGTGGGCGTGGGCGGCAGGACGCCCGCCAGGATGAGCAGCCAGCACACGGCGATGAGCCCGACCACGCCGGCGCCGAGCTGGTAGATCGCGCGGCGGCGGCCCCACGACGGCCGGCCGAGGTTCGGATGGGACGCCTCCATGCTCAACGCCTCCGCTTCCCGGGCTCGGGCGCCGGCGCATCCGGCGCGCCGACCACGCAGAACGCCCGCACGAAGTAGTCGCCGATCTCAGCAGTCAGCTCGGCCGGCGTCCGCGCCATGCCGCCGTCGAGCCAGTCGGCGAGGATGGTCTGGTAGATCGCCGTCATGACCCGCACCGCGCGGCCGGCGTCACCGCGCACCAGCAGGCCCGCCTCCATGCCGCGCTCGACCATCCGCGTGGCCGCCTCGAGGCCGTCGTGCCAGATCGACTGGTGCTCGGGGCGCCCGAACCGGCCCAGCGACCAGCCCGCGCCCTCCGAGAGCTGGAGCCGGAGGTAGGCGGGGCGCTCGCAGAAGAACGCGACGAAGCGCTCGATGGCCGCGCGCGCGAGGTCGAGCACCGGACCGTCGGCCGGGAAGCCGCCCCTGACCAGCGCCCCGAACTCGGCCGAGCGCCACCCGTGGACGGCCTGGTAGAGCGCGTCCTTGCTCGGGAAGAGCTCGTACACGGTCTTCATCGACACGCCCGCCGCGGCGGCGACGCGCGCCATCTTCGCCTCGTGGAAGCCGTCGGCCGCGAACACCTGCTCCGCGGTGCCGAGGATCAGCTCGCGATAGGCCTCGTCGCGCGCGCGCTTCACGCTCGCGGGCCGCACCACCCGTAATGCCGCTGACCGCATGGAAAACGGATGTTACTCGCGCCCCCGCGTCCCACCAACCCCGCGGACATCGCTCGCCGGCGGCGCCGGTGCCCGGTCGCTAGGAACCGGCGCCCGCGGCCTCGAGCGCCAGGCGCGCCGCCGCGTCCGCGCTGACCAGCCGCACGTGCGACGGCAGCAACGGGATCAGCGCGGAGATCGAGTTGGCGAGGTCGAGCCCGCCGTCGCTCGTCATGTAGACGTAGGCGACGCTGCCGCGCGGGTAGCCGCCCAGCTCCTTCGCCATGTCCTCGGGCCGCAGGAAGAAGGGCGCCACGATCCCGCTGCCGCTGCCGTCCACTCCGCGCCACTCGCGCGGGCGGAAGAGCGCCACCCTCGCGCCGCCGGCGTCGCCGAGCACCTTCACGGTCTGGTTCGCCTTCCAGCCGGTGAAGGTCGGCAACATGTAGGGCACGTTCACGGGGAAGATCCCGCGGATCACGCCGCCCCGCGCGTAGCGCGGCAGGAACTCCCCCTCGGCCTGCTGCCAGGTCGTGAACCACTCCCAGTGCACGGTGCTCGACGTGCCGAGGATCGTCGCCGCCGCCTCGGTCTCGCGCACGAACGTGTCCTGCACGCCGGGGTCGAGCGACGCGGGGTACGAGTAGAGGTACCCGCTCGGCGGCAGCGCGAAGTAGTCGTGGCCGGTCTCGCGGGTGCGCGCGAAGTACCACTCGAGGACGTCG
>CAYMQR010000201.1:0-8619 GCA_964392195.1 uncultured bacterium
TGTCCGGGCAGCCACACCTCGAGGTCGTAGGTCTTGGCGGACGCGAAGCCGAGGTCGCCGGTGCAAAGCGTCACCACCCGGTACGGCAGCTCGAGGCGCTTCAGCACCTCCTCTGCGTGCGACGTGAGGCTCTCGTGGGCCCCGGCCGAATCCTCGGGACGGGTGAACTGGACGAGCTCGACCTTGTTGAACTCGTGCTGGCGGATGAGGCCGCGAGTGTCCTTGCCGTAGCTCCCGGCTTCGCTGCGGAAGCACCGCGTCCACGCCACGTATTTGATCGGAAGCTGCGCGGCGTCGAGGATCTCGTCGCGGTGGAGATTGGTGACCGGAACCTCCGCCGTCGGGTTCAGGTAGTAGCGCGTCCCCTCGAGGTGGAAGAGGTCCTGCTCGAACTTCGGTAGCTGACCGGTGCCGCGCAGCGAGTCGTCGTTGACGAGGAAGGGCGGGAACACCTCGGTGTAGCCGTGCTCGCGGGCATGGAGGTCCATCATGAAGTTGATGAGTGCACGCTCGAGGCGCGCGCCGAGTCCCTTCACCACCGTGAAGCGGGCTCCCGCGATCTTGCCGGCGCGCGCGAAGTCGAGGATGCCGAGCGCCTCGCCCAGGTCCCAGTGCGGCTTGGGCTCGAAGTCGAAGCGGCGCGGCTCGCCCCAGGTGCGTTCGACCCGGTTCTGCGTCTCGTCCTCGCCGACAGGCACCGACGGATCGGGGACGTTGGGCACGCGCAACGCGAGCGTCTCCCACTCGCGCTCGACCTCGGCGACCTGCGCCTCCTCGGCGGCGACCGCCGCGGCCACGGCCCGGGTGCCCGCCTTGCGCGCGTCGATGCGCGCGGTGAGCTCGGCGCGTCCGGCGTCGTCGAGGTCCTTGCGGGTCTTGAGCTCGCGGGTGAGCGCCCCGATCTCGGCGTTCTCCTTGTTGAGCGACGCCTTCTTCTGCTCGATCGACGCGACCAGCTCGCGCCGCCGGCGCTCCACTTCGACCAGCCCGCTCAGGTCGAGCGGATCGCGGCGCGCGGCGAGCGCCGCGCGCACCGTCTCGGGCTGCTCGCGCAGCAACTTGGGGTCGATCACGGTTTCCTCGGGAAATTGCGGCGAAATCCGGCGTAGCTAGCCATCGCGAGCCGGACCCGTCAACCGCTCCGGGCGGCAGCCCTCACGACGGCAGGGTCGTCAGCAGCCGCTGGGTCAGGAATTCGGAGGTGGTGATGATGGGCGTCATCGTGTGGCTCGAGCTCGACGTCGGATAGCCCGACGAGTCGAACACGTAGACGCCCCGGGTGCCGTAGACCTGGCCGGCGGGGTCGGCGCCGCCCTCGGCGGGCGACGGCGCGAAGCGCACGGTTCCCTGCTGGTGGGCGCTGATCCACGGCATCGTGGCGGGCTCGAAGCGCAGCCGATCCACCGCGGCCAGGTCGCTCTCGCGCTGGATCAGCAGAGGCTCGGGCGCCACGACGACCACGTCGCGGGCGCCAGCCGCCAGGTAGATCCGCGCCGACGCCCGGATGGCGGCGCGCGCGCGGCCGAGGAGCTCGTCAGCGAGCGTGTAGTCGATCCGCAGACGTCCCGAACGCTCGACGCGCACCTGGCCGCTCGGCTCGTCGGGGAAGAGCTGCAGCGCCGAGGCGAACCGCGGATAGTCCCGCATCCGCTCCTTCCCCACCTCGCCGAGCCACGGCAGGATCGTGCCGACGATCCCGGGCGTACCGGCGATCGACTCGATCCGGAACCCCCACCAGCCGTGCTCGGCGTGCGCGGGTTCCTCGAACTGGGTCACGCCGTAGGCCTGCGGGATGCCGCGGAACGAGATCACGTCTCGATCGAAGCGCGCGACGATCGGGAGCTGCGGCTGCAGGCTGAGATGGGCGCCGACGTGCTCGTTGCCGAGCCCCGAGCGGATCAGGAGCGCCGCCGACTCGATCGCGTTGGCGGCGAGGATCACGGTCCGGGCCTGGACACGGAGGCGCTCGCCGACCCTGTACCCGCGCGCGTCCAGCACGCCGACCTCCACCGACTTGAGCTCGCCCGCGGCGCCGTCGATGCGAAGCGCCCGCGCCCGGGTCCAGAACCGCGCGCCCGCCTCGAGCGCCTGCGGGATCGCCACGAACCGCGGGTTGCGCTTCGCGTTGGCGGGGCAGCCGATCAAGCACGTGCCGAGACCCGCGCAGCCGAGGCGGTTGTTGAGCATGACCTCGCCGCGCCAGCCGAGCGCCTCGGCGCCGTCGCGCAGCAGCCGGTTGTTGGCGTTGAGCGCCGCGTCCGGTATCGGGCTCGCGGCGAGGTCGCGCAGCGCGCGGGCGCGGTGCGGCGCGAGCGCCTCGGCGGTGAAGCCGAAGAGCCCGAAGCGCCGCCGCCAGGTGTCGAGCGTGCCCTCGCCGATCGGCACCACGTCGCAGGTGTTGATGACCCCGCCACCGCCGAGCACCCGGCCCTGCATGACCGAGATCGAGAGGTCGCTGGTCGCGCGGCCGGCGCGGTCCATGTAGAGCTGGTCGTACATCGCCGCGTCGCGCTGGGTGAGCTGGCGTCCCGTGAAGTCACCGCCCTCCTCGAGCACCAGCACGTCGCGACCCGCCTGCGCGAGGGTGCGCGCCGCGGTCGCTCCACCCGAGCCCGAACCGACGACCAGCACGTCGACGGCGCCGACCGCCGGGACGGACCCCGCCGAGAGGTCGAAGATCTGACCGGCCACGTCAGGTCACCTGCCCGGCCGGGCTCGCGACCGCGGCCTGGAACGAGGGCCCCGGGTAGCCGATCGCCGGCCACACCACCTCCGAGTCGAAGTAGACGATCGCGAAGAACTTGCGGAACGCGAGCGCCACCTGGCGCCGCAGCAGGCTCGGACCGTGTGCCCACACCCGTTCGAAGTGATCGAGCGCGGCGTCCGGCTGGAGACGGCGGAAGCTCGTGAAGCGGCGCTCGAAGAGCAGCGGGCCGAGGTCCAGCAACAGCAGCGCCTTCTTCAGGTCGGACCGGTTCCACGCCGGCTCGTCGGCGAGGAAGCGAGCGAAGGCGTGCGCGAGGTCGAGCTCGTCGGCACCGGCGGGGATCGAGCCGCCCGATGGAAAGACGGCGCGCGCGAGGGCCGCGACCGTGGCGAACTCCGCCGCGGAGAGGACGCTCCCCGCGGTTTCCGGGGAGGCCGATCCTCGTAGCGCGCGAAGGCCGGCGGCGCCACCGGCCACCGCGACCCCCGCGCCGAGCGCCAGCTTCAGCCAGCGGCGCCTCGACAGCACCGAGAAGCCGAAGCGATCGGGCTCGCTCATCGGGGAAGCGATCGGGCGGCGTCGACTGCGCCGCGCGGGTCACACCCTCGTCATACCTCACCGGCGACCGTCGCCGAAGAGCCTTCTCGACCAGCGGCTCGGTCCGGGAACCTCAGCGGTCGATGCGGCCCAGGGACGCGGAAGGCACCCAGCCGTGCCAGCCGTTGGGCAGGCTCACGTGGGTCCAGTCGCCGCCTTCGGCCTCGACGCCGAGCTTCTCGCCGAGCGGGACGTTGAAGAGCGACGTCGCGCTGGGGCTCGGCCCGCTGAGCGCGGACACCGCCCCACCGATCACCACCGCCTCGGGACGGACGATGCGGGCATGGAACGCCCACGCGATCGGCGCCGCGCACGCCGCCAGCGCGCCCGAGATCGCGGTGATCGCCAGGCGGGCCACGCGGCCCCGCTCGCTGATCCAGCCCCAGCCGAGCGCGGCGTTGAGGACCAGCCACGCCGCCAGCGCGACGACGACCCAGCCGTCGGCGCTCGCCACGCCGAGGAGCCAGTCGAACGCGCGCTCCGGCCAGCTCGGCGCGCCCGCCGGCTCGAGCCCAAGTCGCTTCAGGGCGAGGCCGAGGTTCTCCTCGAGGTCGCGATCACCCGGCGCGCGACGCAGCGCGCGCTCCCACATGAGCCGCGCCTCGGCGAGACGGTCGAGCCTGTAGAGCGCGTTGCCCGCGTTCAGGAGCACCGCCGGCTCGCGCACGCCGTGGTCGAGCAAGCGCTGGTAGCTCGCGAGCGCGTCGGCGAAGTGGCCGTCGGCGTAGGCGCGGTTGCCTTCCTCGAAGACGTGATCGAGCTCACCGGCGTGCGCCCCGCCCGCGGCGAGGGTCAGGCAGGCGAGGATCGTCCCGGCGATGCGCGCGAGCGCGCTAGCGAGGCCGCGCGATGCGTTCATCGCCCACCTCCCCCGAGCGCCCGGGCCAGCGCGAGCACGCGCTCGCGGACCTCGCCCACTCCGCCGCGGCCACCGCCGAAGCGCGCCGCGTCGAGCTCGGCGAGGACGCTCACCAGCTCCTCGGCGGCGGCCGGCGGGAGCTTCCAGTCCGCGGCTCGCTCGCGGATCCGCGCCGCCGTCAGGTCGACGCTCGGGATCCCGAACCGGTCGCCGAGGAACGCGACCAGCAGCGCGGCGACCTGGGCGAGCGCGGCCGCGCCATCGCCCTCGACCGCGCGCAGCGCCTTCTCGAGGCGCGCCAGCGCCTGGCGGCGGCGCGCCGAGATCGGATCGCGCCCGTGAGCGAGCTGCCGGCGCCGGCGCGCCCACGACGAGCCGCTGCCGAGCGGCGCACCGAGCACGATGGTCCAGAACACGACCGACGACGACCACGGCCGCTCGGGCGCGAGCCCGTCGGACGCCGTGCGGATGTAGCGGATGTCGGTCGCCTGCTGGACCGGGCGCACGCCCGCCACCGCGGGGCTCGGCGCGACGGCGGCGGTCGCGACGGCGTCGGCCGCGCCGCTCACCTCCACCTCGTGGCCCGCCGCTTCGGCGAAGCGATACGCCTGCGCCTCCGGGTCGAAGAACGGGATCCGCAGCGCGGGCACCTCGAGCTTGCCGGCGCTGCGCGGGATGAGCACGAGCTCGCTCACGCGGCTCCCGGCGAGGCCGCGATCGGTGGCGTGGACGTCGTCGTTGGACTTGGCGGAGAACACCTCGAAGCCGGCCGGTTTCGGCTGCGGCAGCTCGCCGGCCGTGCGCAGGTTCCCCTGGCCCTCGAGCGTGACCTTCCAGGTCACGGCGTCCCCCACCTTCGCGTCGCGGCGGTCGATCTCGGAGCGGACCCGGAAGCGCCCCACCAGCCCGCTGAAGCCCGCCGGCCGCCCGTCGTCGGGGAGCGGCCGGATGGCGATCCGCGTCTCGCTCGACTTGGCGAAGATCTCCTGCGCCGGCGACAGCAACGACAGCACGCTCGGCCGGTACACCACCCGCCAGGTCTCGACCGGCAACGTCACGGTGCCCGGCTCGGTCGCGTAGAGAAGCTGCTGGCTCACCGTGAACACCGTGAAGACACGGCCACCTTGCTCCTGCGTCCGTCCCGTCGCGCGGCTGTCGACCTTGAGGTTCTCCACCCAGAAGCCCGTGCGGTCGGTGCCGCTCACCGGGCCGGCCTGCTCGATGTGGCCGTCGCCCGCTCCGACCCACAGCTCGACCGTGAGGCGGACCGCCTCGCCCAGGTACGCCTCGTCGCGGCTCAGCGTGCGGCGGATCGTCATCTCCGGGATGTCGACGGCGCCGGTCCGGGCGCGCCCGTTGCCGAACGGATCCTGGAAGAACGAGTCGAACGGATCCGAGCTCCGCGACCGTCCACCGGGGCGTCGCGGGTTGCCGGACTCGGCGACCACCTGCACCACCTGCGGCTCGGTCCGGTAGGTCTTGCCGCCCACCGTCACGTCGAGCGGTGGGATGGTGACGGTCCCGACCCGCTCGGGAAGGAAGTTGTAGCCGATGGTGCGGGTGCTGGTGCTGCGCGCGCCACCGGTCCCGAAAACGAGGCTCGTCGACTCCGAGGTGCTCGCGCCGCCGAGCCGCCGCAAGCCCTCGACGAGCGGGAACGCGGACACCTGCGCGTCGGAGACCTTCTCGCCCTCGATCACGACCGAGACGCTGAGCCTCTCGTTGGTGCCGACCGGGTTGGGCGCCACCTCGACGCGCACCGAGGTCGGCGACGCGGCGCTCGCGCCCGCCGCGAGCGCCGCGACCATGGCCGAGCACCACAGGATCGCGCTCAGCCCGGCCCGTGTCCGCCGCCCGGACCGGGCGGAGCCAACCGCTCGTGGCCACCCCCGCTCGCTCACCAGTCCCGCCCTCCGGCCCCCAGGCCGCTGTCCTTGGGCGGATGGGCGTCCTGGAGCTGACGACGCTCCATCTGCTCGAAGCTCCGCAGCAGGCCCTCCGCCTGGTCCCGGGTCAGCTCGCGATCGTCACGCTCCGGCGCCGCGCCCTGCGCGGGCTCGTCCTTCGCTGGCGACTGCTGGTCCTGGCTCGGCGACGGCTGCTCGTTCGGCTCCTGGCCCGGCGACGGCTTGGAGGCGTCTTCGCCCTGCTCGTCGGGCCTGGGCGGCTCGCCGTTCGGCTTCGCATCGGACGGCTTCGGCTCGTTCGAGTCGTTCTTCGCCGTCTGCGGCTCGGACCGCGGGTTCTTCTGCTGGTCGCCCGAGCTCTTGTCCTTCTCGTCGTCCTTGCCGTTCTTCCCCTGGTTCGGCTTGGGCGGATCCTTCTTGGCCTGCTCCAGCGCGAGCTCCAGGTTGCGCTTGGCGCCCTCGTGACGCGGGTTCCGCACCAGCGCCTCGCGATAGGCCTGCACCGCCGCCTTCCCCTGACCCGCCGCGAGCAAGCTGTTGCCGAGGTTGTACCAGGCGTCGGGAGCGAGCGCTTCCGGTGCCTTCTCGAGCGATTGGCGGTAGGCCGCGCCGGCCTCGTCGTGCTTGCCGAGGCGCTCGAGCGCGTTGCCGAGGTTGTAGAGCAGCTCGGGCCGCGCCGGGTCGGCGGCGACGCCCTGCGAGTAGCTCTTCGCCGCCTCCTCGTAGCGGCCCGCCTCGTACTCCTGATTTCCGGCTCGGTTCGCACCAGCTGCCGGATCGACCCAGCGCAGCGGCGAGAACCCCACCAGCCACGGCGCGAGCAGCACGAGCGGTACCCACCTCGGACTCATGTCAGCCCTTCGTCCCGGTCGCGCCCGCCGGACGCGCGAGCCATCCGATCAGCGCCTCGGCCACCAACGCGATCACCCCGACGGCGAGCGGGATCTGGAAGCGCTCGGGCCGGTTCTCCGCCGCACGGAGCGTCCGCTCCGAGGTCGGTAGGCTCGCCAGCTCGGCGGCGAGCGCCTCGAGCGCCACACCACCCGCACGGAGCGGAAAGTAACGCCCGCCGGTGGCTTCGGCGATCGCCGCCAGCGAGGCCTCGTCGAGGCGGCTGGTGACGACCTTGCCCTCGAGGTCCTTCTGGTATCCGGTCACCTCGCTCTTGGTGTCGAGCAGCGGCACCGGCTGTCCCGCTGGCGTTCCCACGCCGATCGCCTCGATCAGGATTCCCTTCTCCGCCGCCTCCCGGGCGGCGACCAGGGGATCGCCCTGCAGGCTCTCGCCGTCGGAGATGAGCAGCAACACGGGCTTGCCGGGAGCGCCCGACAACAGGCTCGTCCCCTTGCGGATCGCGCCCGCGATGTCGGTCCCGGGCAGCGGCACCAACCCGGTGTCGAGGAGATCGAGGAACATCTTGTAGGCGGAGCGGTCGAGCGTGAGCGGGCACATCAGGTGCTGCGACCCGGCGAACGCGATCAGGCCGAGGCGATCGGAGGTGCCGCGCGACGCGAGCGCGCCGAGGACCGCCTTCGCCAGCGCGAGCCGGCTCGGCGCGACGTCCTTCACGTCCATGCTCCGCGACACGTCGACGAGCGCCATGATGTCCACGCCGCGGGTGGTGAGCTCCTTGAGCTCGCGCCCCCAGCGTGGCCGCGCCAGCGCGAGCGCGCTGGTGGCGACGAAGACCAGCACCAGCGCCACGCGCGCGAGCCGCGCCCACAGCGGCGTGCGCGGCGCCAGCCGCGGCGCGAGCTTGGCGCCGACCAGCACCTCGACCGCCGCGCGGTGGCGCCGGCTCCCCCACGCGAAGAGCGCGCCGAGGAGGGGAACGGCCAGCACCAGCGCCAGCCACGCGGGCGATCCCAGCACGCTCACGGGATCACCCGGAAGAGGGTCCGCGAAAGCGCCTCGGCCAGCACCACCAGCACCAGGCCCGGCACCAGCAGCAGCGGGAAGAGCTCGCGGTAGCGCGTGATGCGGTCGATCTGGGCGGGCGAGCGCTCCAGCGCGTCGATCTCACCGAAGATCTTGGCGAGCGCCTCGCTGTCGGTGGCGCGGAAGTAGCGGCCGCCGCTCTCCCCCGCGATCTGCTCGAGGAGCTGCTCGTCGATCTCGACCGGCCGCTGCACGTGCCGGACCTGGCCGAGCGCGTCCCGCATCGGGAAGAGCGCGAGCCCCTGGGTGCCGACGCCGATCGTGTAGATCTTCACGCCGAGCGGCCTGGCGAGCTTGGCGGCGGTCATCGGGTCGATCTCGCCCCGGTTGTTGACGCCGTCGGTCACCAGCACCAGCACCCGGCTCTTCCCCTGCCCGGCCTTGAGGCGGTTGAGCGACGTGGCGATCGCCGAGCCGATCGCGGTGCCGTCCTCGACCTCGCCGAAGTCCACCTCGTCGACCAGCCCGGCGACGATCTCCGGACCGAGCACCAGCGGGCACTTGGTGAGCGCCTTGCCCGCGAAGATCACCAGCCCCAGGCGATCCCCCGCGCGTCCCTCGGCGAACTTGCGGATCACCGCCTTGGCGACGTCGAGCCGGTTCGAGGGCTG
>CAYMQR010000202.1:0-8603 GCA_964392195.1 uncultured bacterium
GTCAGGTAGAGGCGGTGCAGGCCGAACGGCAGGAGCGGCGCCACCGCCGCGGCGTAGAGGCCGCCGATCAGGGGCGTGAGCTCGTTCACGGCGCCAGCCTCGCGACCAGCGCGTCGAGGTCGCCCGGCGCGTTCACGTTGGTGAAGCTCGCGAGCGCGGGGTCGAGCTCGCGCAGCTCGCGCTCGTGGACCCACCGCACCCGCGCCGCGGCGAGCAGCTCGTGGAGCCCGCGCGGGCCGGTCTCGAGGAGCCGCCGCGCCCGCTCGAGGAGGCTCGCCGAGTAGAGCGCGCCGAGCGGCTGCCAGCGCTCGCCCAGCACGGGCACCACCGCGTCGTGGTCGCCGAGCCGCTCGGCGAGGCCGGTGACGAGCGCGGGCTCGACGAGGGGCATGTCACAGCCGATCAGGAACACGGGGCGGCTCGACGAATGCGCGAGCGCGGCGACCAGCCCGCCCAGCGGGCCGCGCCCCGGGATCTCGTCCGCGATCGGCATGGCGCGTAGTGGCGCGAGCCGCTCCGGCGCGGGATCGATCGCGAGCACCGGGTCGCACACCCGCGCCAGCCGCTCGACGACCCACGCCGCCATGGGGCGCCCGTCGGGCAACGTGAGCAGCGCTTTGTCGCGCCCCATGCGGCGGCTCGAGCCGCCGGTGAGCACCGCGCCGCAGACCGCGGCGGTCGGAGGCGGTGGTTCACAGGTGGGGGGGGTGGTGTCCATCGGGAGGGGACGGCCGAGGCGAGCCCGGAAGCCGAGCCGCAATCGCGGGCGCTGGCAAGGGGCCCGGAGCGGGGGGCGGGTGTCGCGCCGCGGGACCGCGGTGCCGCGGCGTTTCTGAACCCGGCGGCCCGTGCCATTCTCTGACGTTCCGTCGTGGCGCGTCCGCACGGCGATGGCCGCGCTCCCCCCCCACCTCGGCACGTCGTTTCATGAGAAGGCCGGCCCAGCTCGCCAAGCCCGTCCGCCCGCGTCGCGCCGCCGCGGTCGACAACGTCGCAGCGGAGGTTCTCGCGAACCTCGTCGAGGGCGTGGTGGTGATCGACCGCGAGCACCACGTGGTGCGCATGAACCCCGCCGCGGAGCGCATCACCGGCCGCTCGGAGGCGCGCGCGGTCGGCGGACTGCTCGCCGACTGCCTGCCGCACAACCCGGAGGTCGTGCGGCTCGCGCGGCGCTGCCTCGAGACCGGAGGCAGCGCGGCCAACCGCGTCGTCACCCTCGCTTGCCCGCCGCGCGACCCGCTGCCGGTCGAGGTGCTCGCGTCGCCGTGGATCGACGCGCACGGGCAGGTCGCGGGGGCGGTGCTGGTGTTCATGGACCGGACTCCGCTCCAGGCGATCGCCGAGGAGGTGCGCCGGGGTGACCGCGTGGCGATGGCCGAAGCACTGGGCGCGCGGCTCGCCCACGAGGTGCGCAACCCGCTGGGCGGGATCCAGGGCGCCGCGCAGCTCCTCGCGCGCCGTGCCGCCGGAAGGCGCGATCTCGAGGAGTGCGTCGAGGTGATCGTCCGTGAGGTGAACCGGCTCGACACGCTGGTGGGCTCGGTGCTCGAGCTCGCCCGCGACACCGAGCGGCCGCGCCAGCTCGTCAACGTCCACCTGCTGCTCGACGAGGTGATCCAGCTCCTGCGCGCCGACCCAGCGACCCGTGACGTCGAGGTGCGGTGCTTCTTCGACCCCAGCCTCCCCGAGATCCGCGTCGACGTGCAGGCGTTCGTGCGGGTGTTCCGCAACCTGGTGCGGAACGCGGCGGAGGCGCAAGGCCGCACCGGCACGATCGAGCTCGCCACCGCGTACGCCACCGACTACAGCCGCGTCCTGCGCGCCGGCTCGTCGGCGCGCTTCGTGAAGGTCGAGGTCCGCGACGAGGGGCCAGGGATCCCGCCCGAGATCAAGGAGCGGATCTTCACGCCGCTCTTCACCACCAAGAACACCGGCACCGGTCTCGGACTCGCCATCGCCCTCAAGGTGGTCGAGGACCACGGAGGCTTCATGCGCGTGCTCAACCGCTCCCCGCGCGGGTCGATCTTCGAGGTCTACGTGCCGATCGACGTGTCGCGCGAGCGTCGCGAGGGGACGCCGTGACGCGCCACGCGCTGGTCGTAGACGACGAGCCCGGCATCCGCTTCGCGCTGCGCGGGCTGCTCGAGGAGCGCGGCTTCGCCGTGGACGAGGCCACGTCCGGCGAGGACGCGCTCAAGGCGCTCGAGACCTTCGACTACGACGTCGCGTTCGTCGACATCGTGATGCCCGGGCTCACCGGCATGGAGGTTCTCGACCGGCTACGCTCCGCGGGCAACGAGACCTCGATGATCGTGATGACCGCGCAGGACACGATGCGCAACGCGGTCGAGGCGATGAAGCGGGGGGCGTTCGACTACGTCACCAAGCCGTTCGACCTCGCCGAGATCGAGGTCCTCGCCGACCGTGCCAGCGAGATGCGCGACATGCGCCGCACGGTCGAGCGGCTCAAGGGGCGCGACCGCGAGACTCACTCGGTGGAGATCTCGCTGGTCGGGCGCTCGCCGGTGATGCAGCAGCTCTTCAAGACCATCGGGCGGATCGCGGCGAGCGACGCCACGGTGATGCTCGAGGGCGAGTCCGGGACCGGCAAGGAGCTGATCGCGCAGGCGATCCACAAGAACGGCTCGCGCGTGAACGGCCCGTTCGTGCCGGTCAACTCGGCCGCGATCCCCGCCGAGCTCCTCGAGAGCGAGTTGTTCGGGCACACCCGCGGCGCCTTCACCGGCGCCACGGAGACCCGCGCCGGTCGCTTCGAGGAGGCGGACGGCGGCACGTTGTTCCTCGACGAGATCGGCGAGATGTCGCTGCCGCTGCAGTCGAAGATCCTGCGCGTGCTCGAGGACCGGCGGGTGCAGCGCGTGGGCGGCGGCCCGGTGCGCGAGGTGGACGTGCGGGTGGTGGCGGCGACGCACCGCGACCTCGAGGCCGAGGTCGAGGCGGGGCGCTTCCGGCGCGACCTCTTCTACCGCCTCGCGGTGGTGCGGGTGCGGGTGCCGCCGCTGCGCGAACGGCTCGACGACCTGCCGCTGCTCGTCGAGCACTTCCTCGCCCGCCACGCCCGCGACGTGGGCGGCGCGTCGCGCGCGGTGAGCCGCGAGGTGATCGACGCGATGCGGCGCCACTCCTGGCCGGGCAACGTGCGCGAGCTCGAGAACTCGGTGCGGCGCGCGCTGTTGCTCGGCGGCGGGCCGATGCTCACGAGCGCCGATTTCCCGGAGCTCGGTCGAGGCGCGCCCGCCTCGGCCGCGCCGGTCGAGGGGGCCTCGCTGGAGGCGCTGGTGCGCGGCGCACTGCTCGCCGAGCTCGACGCGGGCACCGCGCGGTGGGGCACGCTGCATCGCGACGTGATCGATCAGGTCGAGCGGCCGCTGATCGAGCTGATCCTCGAGCGGACCGGCGGCAACCAGCTCAAGGCAGCCGAGTGGCTCGGGATCAACCGCAACACGCTGCGCAAGAAGATCCGGTTGCTGCGCGTGTCGATGGACCGGGGCGGCCCGGTGAGCGGATAATCCCGCGTCGTCCCCTGGCGGCGCTCGTCCCGCCGATCCCGTCACCTTCCGAGACCTCATGTCGGTTCAAGATCTGCTGAGCGGCGTCTACGTCATCGTCGACAACTCGATGGCGCCGCAGCGCACTCACGAGGAGCTCGCTCGCGCCGCTCTCGACGCCGGCGCCAGGGTCCTCCAGCTGCGCGCCAAGACGCTGCCGCGCCGCGAGGTCGTGGAGGTGGGACGGCGGATCCGCGAGATGACCCGCCGCGAGGGCGCGCTGTTCATCCTCAACGACCTAGTCGACGTGGCGCTGCTGCTCGACGCGGACGGCGTCCACCTCGGGCAGGGCGACTTCCCGCTCAGCGTGGCGCGGCGGATCGTCGGCTACCGGCTGCTGATCGGCATCTCCACCCACGACCCCGAGCAGGCGCAGGCGGCGGCGCGGGGAGGTGCGGACTACATCGGCTTCGGGCCGGTGTTCGCGACCGGCACGAAGGACACCGGCCATGCGCCGACCGGCCTGGAGGCGCTGCGGGCGGTCGCCGAGGCGGTCCGCATCCCGGTGGTCGCCATCGGTGGTCTCACCGCGGCGAGGTTCGGCGACGTGCTCGAGGCTCGTGCGACCGCCGGCGCGTTCCTGTCCGCGGTGTGCGCGGCGCCGGACGTCCGCCAGGCGACCGCGGACCTCGTGGCGATCCACCGCGGACGCGCCGCGCAGCGCACCGCGGACTGGTGAGGCGCGGCGACTCGCCATGGCGCCTGCGAGGCCGGTGCCGGGGAGGGCGCGGCGGTGGTGACGCCGCGGGTGCTGGTCGTGGCGGGCTTCGATCCGAGCGGCGGCGCGGGCCTCACCGCCGACCTCGCGGTGCTGGCGAGGGCCCGAGTGCGCGGCGTGGCGGTGGCGACCGCGCTCACGCTGCAGGGGACCGCGGGTGTCGAGCGGGTGGACCCGAGCGACGCGACGCTGGTCGAGCGCACGATCCGCCGGCTCGGTGACGACGGGGCGTTCGACGCGGTGAAGATCGGCATGCTCGCGCGCGGCGAGATCGTCGAGGCGGTCGACTCGGCGCTGGCAGCGGTCGAGCACGGTCCCGTGGTCCTCGACCCGGTCCTGGCCTCCGGCACCGGCTTTCCGCTCCTCGACGACGCCGGACGTCGCGCGCTGACGCAGCGCCTGATGGGGCGGGTCGACGTCCTCACGCCCAACGCGCCCGAGGCCGCGCGGCTCGGCGCCGTCGAGCCGAGCAGCACCGCGGGAGCGGTGGAGGCCGCGCAGTGGCTGCGAGGTCTCGGGCCCAGGTCCGTGCTGCTCAAGGGCGGGCACCTGCCCGAGGCGCCGGACGACGTGTGGGTCGACGAAGCGGGATCGATGGTGCTGCCTGGACGGCGGATCGGGACGGGGCGGATCCACGGCGCCGGCTGCGCGTTGTCGTCGTGGCTGGCGGCGGGGCTCGCCCTGGGCCTCGCGCGCCGCGCCGCGGTGCGGCGCGCCAAGGCCGAGGTGGCGTACGCGATCGAGCGCGCCGAACCGGAGGCGAACGGAGTGCGCTACCTGCGGTGGAGTTGATCCCGGAGATCTCGTCGAGGAAGCCCGAAACGAAAACGCCGCGGGGAGGATCCCCGCGGCGCTTTCGGACCGCCGCTCGCCGAGGCGGCGAGACCGCCTCAGCCGTTCACGGCGCGACCTGGAAGCGAAGCGCGCGCCGGTCCTCGCTCTCGCCGACCTTGAGCGTGCTCATGAGCGTGTAGCTGCCCACCGGCAGATTGCTCGGCAGCGCCGACTCGAGCGTCGCCGAGAAGGCACCGTTCTGCGGGCCGAGCTTGCGCGACACCGACAGGAAGTCGACCGGGCTGCCGTTCGGGTCGAGCACCTGCAGGGTGATCGAGCGCGGCTCGTCGGAGCCGGCGTCCTGCACCTTGTACTTGAGGGTCACGTAGAGCTTGTCGCCGAGGCGGAAGCTCGACTGCGACGACTGCTGCGAGCCATCGTTGGTCACCACGACCTTGGTGATGCGGACCTCGCGGCTGGTGGTCGCGGGCGTGCTCACCGGCGGGATGGGCTCGGCCACTCTCGGAGCCTCGACCGGACGCGGTGGCTCGACGATCGGCGCCGGCGGCGGGGTCACCTCGGTACGCGCGGGCTCGCTGCGCGGCGGCGTCACGACGGCGACGGGCGGGGGCGGCGGGGGGACCTGACGGCCCATGCGCTCGAGCTGGCCCTCGAGCTGCTGGTTGCGATCCTCGGCGGCGGCGAGCTTGGCCTCCGTCTGGTGCAACATCTGCTCGACCGCCTCGCGCACCAGCTCGGCGACGCGGAGCTGCTTCTCGGCGTCGGTGCGGGTCGCGAGCTTGTCCTTGAACTCGGCCTCCAGATCGGCCTTGGACCTCTCGAGCGCGGCGATCTGGTTCTTCGACGCGGCCAGCTCGTTCTGCAGCGCCAGGATCTCGTTGGTGGAGCGGTTGACCTCCTTGCCGGCGTCTTGCCCCTTGGCGATCGCGTCCTTGAGGTTCTGGTTGGCGGCCGACGCGCTCTGGCGCAGCGCCTCGGTCTCCGACTCGGCCTGCTGGCGCGCGCGGTTCGCGTCGGCGAGCTGCGCGTTGAGCGCTTCGACCTGGGTCAGCAGCGACGCGCGCTCCTTCTCGAACTGCGCCTTGCTCGCCGCGGTCTGCTCGAGGCTCGCGGCGGTGCTTTTGCTCTCCTCGGCGCTGCGGTTGAGGGCGGCCTTCAACGACTCGTTCTCGGTAGCCAGGCGCTTGGCCTCGCCCTCGGTCGCGGCGCGGGTGCGCGTCAGCTCGTCGAGCCGGCTGCGCATCGCACCGTTCTCCTCGGTCAGCCGCTTCACCTCGGCGGTGAGCCGCTCCTGCGACCCGGCGAGGGCCTGGTTCTCGGTCTGGAGGCGATCGAGGTTGCCCTTGAGCGAGCCCGCCTGGTCGCTCGACGCGCGGACCTTGTCGGTGAGCAGCGCGCTCGAGCTCATCTCCTTCTCGAGCTTGGCCTGGAGGTTGGCGCGGTCGGCGTCGGACTGCTTGAGGCGCCCCGCGAGGTCCGCGTTGGCGGCGGTGAGGTCCTGGATGCGCTGGCGGAGCTGCTGGTTCTCCTTGCCCTTTTCCGCCTGTGCCGGGGTGAGCTCGGCGACCTGCTTCTCGGCCTGCGCGGCGCGCGCGCTGGCCGCCTGGGCGTCGCGGGCGAGGCGATCGCGCTCGGCCTTGACGCCCTCGAGCTCGACCTTCTGCTGGTTCAGCAACGTCGTGATCTGCTGCACCTGGCTCGACAGGTCCTGCCTGTCCTTGATCAGGCGCTCGCGCTCGGTGCTCGACGCCTGGCCGGAGACGCGCGCGTCGAGGGCGACGCGCTGCGCGTCGGCGACCGCGAGCTTCGCCGCCTCCACCTCCTGGCGTGACTGATCGGTCTTGCGCTTGAGCTCGGCGGCGTCGCGAGCGAGACGATCGAGCTCGGCCTGCGAGCTGGCCTTGTCGCTCTGGAGCTGGCTGATCCGCGACTCGAGCTCGGCTTTCTCGTTGACGACCGCGACCATCTTCTCGACCAGCTTCTCCTTGTCCTGGCGGGCGTCGCGCTCACGGGCGAGGAGCTGCTCGCGCTCGGTCTTCATCGCCTCGGCGTCGCGCCGCGTGGCCGCGAGCTGGTCCTGGAGATCCTTGATCTCGGCCTTGGCCCGCATGAACTCCTGGACCAGCAGGTCGTGGTCGCTCGACCGGATCACGTCCTCGGTGCTCGCCGCGCTCTTGTCGGAGGGAGCGTTCTTGCTCTGGGCGAAGGCGGGGCCGATGGGTAGCAAGCTGCTCACGAGGAGCAGCGCGAGCGGTACCCTGCGCGGGGACGTGGAAGGCATCCTGGTCTCCTCCCTTCGCGCGCGACCGGGGAAAACGGTGCGCCGGGGGTCGAAATCGTCGAGGTCTATAGCAGGGTTCCGTCGAAAGATGCAAGGATTATCACGGCTTCCGCCGTGCGGTGGAAGCCGTGACGCAACTCGTCGTACCGGGTCAGGCGGGTAGGGGTGTTCCGCAGTGCCGGCAGAAGCCCACCGCCGGGTCGATGGGACGGGTACACGTCGTGCAATGCGCCATCGGCTGGGTGCCGTGCCCGCTGCGCGGTGCCTCGGTGACGGCGAGCACCAATCCCTTCGCCGCGAGCGCGCGCCGCAACGTCGCCACGAACGCTTCCGGGAGCTCGCCGAGGACCAAGAGCTGGGCGTTCCGCGCGCGGATGCGGGTGCGCCGATCGAGGCTACCGCTGGTCTCGATCCCTTCGATGGTCTCGATCGGCAGCTGCAGGTCGCGCGCGCCGATCGCCTTGTCGAGGACGCCGATCGGCGTGAAAGACACACGGCGGTTCGTCACGTGCAGCAGGCCGCTCTGGGTCAGGAGCCGGCTCACGAACAGGTTGACGCGCGCCTCGGCGAGGACCTCCTCGCGGTGGCTGACCTCGCTCTGGGAGGAGCGGCTCACCAGCGCGCGCAGCTCGCGCTCGAGGTTGTCGAGGTTCCGTCCGACGAACCGGTACGTCTTGATCGCCGACCGCACCGTGAGCTTCTTGGTCGCCGCCCCCTCGCACGAGAGCCGCTGGACGTCCTCGATGGTGAGGGTGACGCGCTCGGCGCCGACCGCCCGGTCGATCGTGCCGGTCGGCACGAACATCAGCCGCAGCGACGTGAGGTGGAGGATGCCCGACTGCGCGAGCATCCGCGAGATGTAGTAGGTCGCGCGAACGCGCTCGATGGCGCGTTCGGTGGGCTCGAGCACGACGTCGGTGGCCATCCCGAGCGGTCGTCAGTGGGCGGTGCGCCGGTCGCCTCGGCCCTGATTGACGTGGGAGCTTGTATAGGGCAGAAACTTCGGGCCAGTCAACGCGACGGCGGTCGAAGCCTGCAGGACGACCGCCGCCGCACCGGGAGGCGAGGCGTGCGGACCTGTCACGCGTGTGGCGCCGACGTCGGGGTGGAGGGACGCGTGGGGTTCCGCGACGAGTGCCCGCGCTGCTACCGCGCGCTCCACGTCTGCCTGAACTGCCGGCACTGGGAACCGTCGTCGGGTGGCCACTGCAAGGAGCCCGTGGCGGAGAAGGTGCGCGAT
>CAYMQR010000203.1:0-8587 GCA_964392195.1 uncultured bacterium
GCGCGTTCTCGTAGGCGAGCGACAGCATCGTGCCGCCGAACACCTCCTCGGTGACGAGGCGGCCGGTGGCGCGATCGAAGAGTCGGGTCTCGGTGATCATGCCGCGCGCGCGAGCGGGGCCGGCGAGGGTGCCGGCCCACCGCGGAGGAATGTAGCCGCCGTTACCTCAGCGGCGCAGGTCGAGGCGCGAGCGGTAATAAGCGAGCTCGGCGATCGAGGCCTGCGCGTCGAAGAACGCGTCGTGGCGCACCGACGTCGCGTCGATCTGCGCCTCGGGGTAGAAGCGGCGGAGCTGCTCGGGGGTGTCCTTGTCGAAGCGATCGCCCTTCCAGTACTGGTCCCACTGGAGCTTGAGGCCGGTGACGTCGAGGAGGCGGTAATTCATCCGCTTCACGAACTCGGGGAGGAAGCGCCGCACCAGGATCCAGTCGGAGTGGATGCTGTTGCCGGCGAGGATCGGCCGGAAGCGCTCGGCGTCGCCGGGCGGGCCGATGGTGTTGTCCACGTACTGGGCGAGGCGGCGGTCCACCTCGGCCACCGGCAGGCCGTGGGCGGCCGAGCCCTTGAGGACGTCCGCCTGGTTCTCCTTCACCCACGCCGCCGGCTCGTGGCCGGGTGGGAGGCGGACGTACATCGACAGACCGGCGTCGGCCGTGAGGCGCTTCAGCTCGGAGTCGGTGATGACGAGCGCCACCTGCAGCAGGCACGCCTTGTCCAGCTCGAGCGTCGTGTACTCGGAGTCGAACCAGAGATAGAGGTTCGAGCGATCTTTGGTGAAGCCTGTGGCCAACGCTGCCTCTCGGATCGAGTGTGCCGATCGTGGGACGTCCGTCGCCGGACGCGAAGGGCCGCCAAGGGTAACAGAGCGGGCGCGGGCTTTCGACCACGGTGGAGCGTGGCGAGGTCGCGAGGCGCGGCGGGCGCCGAATACGTGTGGAGCGTCCCGCGTCGAAGCGGGGCGAGGGGGCTGGCGCTCCGCCCGCTGCGCCTGGAATTCGTACGGGCAAATCAGGCTATTGCGACGGGATTTCAACGGAGTATGATTGTCATCGGTTGCCGCACCGCGTCGTAGCGCGCGCGATCCCTGGTCGCGCTCGCCCTCCCGGCGACGCACCGTGGCGAGCGCCGCCGATCTTCGACGCCGTCCCACTCACCCTCGGAGCCCGCGCGTGAAGTCGTCCCGACGTCACTTCCTTGCGTACCTGCTGCTGGCCGCGCTGTTCTCGTCCGCCGTCGCCTGCGGCGACACCTCGTCCGCGTTCCCGCCCCCCGATGACGGTGGCTCGGGCGGAGGCGGTGGAGGAGGCGGCGGAGGCGGCGGCGGTGGGGGTGGGGGTGGTGGCGGAGGCGGGGGTGGCGGTGGCGACCCCGAGCCGCCGCCTCCGCCGCCGACGATCTCGGGCATCACCATCGGCCTCGCGCAGTCGCCGCACGGCGACCCGCTGATCGGCGTGAAGGTGATCGTGAGCCGCAACGGCACCGTGGCCGGAGTGGCGATCACCGGCGCCGACGGCGTCGCCCACGTGCCCGACCTCGAGGCCGACAACTACACGCTGGCCCTCGACGGCATGCCGCCCGACTACGACACCAGCACCGTGCCCACCTCGGTCCGTTTCGGCGTGTTCTTCCCGAAGAACCTGTCCTACCGCCTGCCGCTGACCCTCGACACCGGCCGCATGGTGACGTTCGGCGACTCCGACCTGGCCGACCACAGCCCTTTCCGGCACGGTTCGGTCGACACCTACCTCGACGACGACGAGACCCTCGCGCCGTTCTTCGGCAGCTTCACGGTGACCAACCGCGCCCAGGACGACACGCCGGTCGCGTACGTGTCGGACGCGGACCACGAGGGGATCACCCAGGTGCGCGAGGGCGTGCAAGAGTTTCCGGGCATGCGCTTCGCGTTCCTGCGCTTCGGTCTCAACGACGTGCACGCCTACCTCTTCTACCCGTCCGACGAGAACGTCGGGATCTTCCGCGACGCCTACACGACGGTGCTCGAGAACGTCACGAACGCGGGCATCAAGCCGATCCTGGTGACGATCCACGGCGAGAAGCGCGACGACCGCAAGGGCGGGACCGGCGCCGCCAACACCGTGATCCGCGCGCTGGCCGGCCGCTACGGGGCGATCCTCGTCGAGAGCGCGTTCGACTACGAGTCGAACCGCTCGTGGTTCGCGAGCAACGACCCGGAGCAGGTCCACCTCGACGACGACGGGATCGAGCACGTCGCGAACCTGACGCGTTCGGCGATCCTCGCGTACTACACGCGCGGCGCCTACGCCGACCAGGTCGCGCCGTAGCCGCTCGGGGGGCTTTTCAAGCCCCCCGCCCCGTCGGAGGGCCGGGCGCTGCCCGGCCGGCGATACGCGCTGACGTGGCATCCCCGACGCGGTCGAGCGCTGCACGAGGGGACCCACCTCGAAGCCGTCGTGCCGCGACGCGGCCGCTTGCGCGCGGCGCGCCGTGGAGGCAGGGTTGCGCGCGCCGAGCCGCCGGGAGCGCGCTCGGACGCGCCTGCCATGAGCGAGCTTCCCGAGCCCAGCGCCGCGCCGCCACCGGCCTCGCGCGCGGCGCGCGCCGTGTGCGGGGCGATCGCGGTCCTCGCCGCGGTCCACGTGCTGGCGCGGGTGGTGTGGCCGGTGCTCGCCACCGACGCGCTCCACGACGACTACCGCCAGAACTGGTTCTGGCTCGGCCAGGTCCACGCGGGCGTCGACTTCTCGGCGACCGACCCGCTCACCGCCTACGCGCGCGCCTTCCAGCCGCCCGCCCTCGCGTGGCTCTACGAGGGGCTCGCGAGCGGGCTCGACCCGTACCACTACACCAAGTGGATCGGGCTCGCGCTCGTGGTGCCGTTCGCCGCGGCGCTCGGCTGGCTCGGGGAGCGCTCGTCGCCTCGTGGCGTGGTGGCGCCGCTGCTGGTGGCCGCGGGGCTCCTCGACGACGTGTGGCTGCGCGAGCTCATGGGCGGGCTGGCGCGCAGCTACGGGCCGATCGTGCAGGTCGCGCTCGTGGCGAGCGTGGTGGCGGGGCGCTGGTGGGTGGCGGTGGCGTGCCTGGCGCTGGCTGGCCTCGCCCATCCGCAGAGCCTGCTGCTCGGCGCCAGCCTGTTCGCGGTCGGCGCGGCGCGTGCGTGGCGCGCGCGGCGAGCGAGCTCGCCCGCGGTCGGTGCGCCGTCCGCGCCGCTCGCGGCCGCCGCGCTCGTGACGATCGTGCTCGCCGGGCTCAACGCGTGGCACGCGCGAGGCCTGGAGGCGCGCTTCGGGTCCTTCCTGCCGCGCGCCGCGATCCTCGACTCGGTCGACTACGGGCCGGGCGGGCGCTTCCGCAACGAGCGCCCGGCGCTCTTGCCGGTGGAGCTGGCGCGGACCCTCGCCGCGCACGCCGGCGTTCCCGCGGACCTGCTGGTGCGGGTGCCGCCGTTCGCGCAGCTCGCCGATCAGCTCCCGTGGGCGCTGGGCGTGCTCGCCGCCGTGGGCGCCGGCGTCGAGGCGCTGCGCCGCGCCAGTGGTGCCCGCTGGCGGGAGGTGCCGTGGTGGATCCCGGCGTGCCTGGGCGTCGCGGCGCTGTGGAACGGCGTGGCGTACCTGCTGCTGCCGAGGCTCTATTTCCCGCGCCGCTTCCTGGTCTCGTACGCGCCGCTTGCGCTCTTCGGCACCGCCGCGTGGCTCACGGACGTCTGGCTGCGGAGGCTGGACGCGGCCGGCAAGACCCGCGCTCGCGCGCTGCTGTCGGCCGGCCTGGTTGGGCTCGTCGTGGCGTCGTCCGCCCGCTTCGGCGGCGGCCCGCTCGGCTACCGCGTCGCGCGCGGTGGCTACGAGGGTGTCGCGCGGTTCCTCGCCTCGCAGCCCGCGGCGACCCGTTACGCGGCGAGCCCGCGCGGCGACGCCGACACGCTCGTCGCGCTGGTGCCGCGGCGGATCGAGGCCGCCTCCGAGCTCGCGCACCCGCTCTTCACCGACTACCTCGAGAACACCGTGCGACGGCGCACCCGCGCGGTGACGCGGGCGCTCTTCCCGGAGGATCCGGTGCGGGACGTCGCCGCCCTCGCGGCCGACGGCGTGCAGCTGCTGGTGCTGCGCCGCCGCGACCTGGGCTGGGCGGAGCTGCCGCCGGGCTTCGCGTACGAGCCGATCCGCTCCGAGGTGACCGCGTACTGGGACGCCGCCCACCGGGACGCCGCGCGCGCCTTCTGGGCCGAGCGGGCACCGCTCGCGGCCGTCTACGAGGACGAGGCCTTCCTCGTCGTCGATCTCCGCAAGCTCGGCCGGATCTGAGCCCGCGGCTGAGCGGTCACGGCGCTCGAGCGGCTTCGACGCGCTCGAGCATCGAGCGGGTCATGTTCACCACCGCCGTGTCGGGCGGGAACTCGAGGAGCTGCTTCCAGAGCGCGAGCCTCGTCGCGAACGCGGGCTCGTCGCGCCGAGGCTCGATCGGCGTCACGGTGAGCCACCACAGGAAGCTCGCCGCGGTCTGGCGCACGGCGGGGGGCCGGCGCTCGTCGAGCGCGACCCGGCGCGCGCCGTCGAGGTAGAGCAGCCCCACCTGACCGCGGTCGGTGAGCTCGTCGCCGCGGAGGCGTTGCAGGAGCGGCAGCAGCTCCGCGTCGCTCGACGACTCCATCGCGCTCGCGACTGCGCTCACCGCGCCGGCGAGCGCGGCGTCGGCGTCGGCGGGCGCGGTCTCCGGACGGGTCACGCCGAAGGGGCCGAGGAGGTGGTCGTAGTAGGAGCGCGTGGAGTCGAAGGTGAGGCGGTCGTAGCCGCCGAACGCGAACGGGTCGCGCACCTCGACCGGCAGCCGCAGGCCCTCGGTGATGTCGCGCGCGATGTCCGCGCCGACCTCGCCGGCGCGCGGCTCGAGCCACAGCAGCACCGGCTCGAAGTGGCTCCCCCACCACGGCAGCGCCACCAGCGGCCCGAGCGCGGCCAGCGCCTGCTTCCAGCGCGCCTCGCCGCCGAGCGCATAGCCCCAGCCCACGAACCACGCGACCGCGCCGAACAGCGCGAGCCCCACGGTCATGCCCCACTCCGGGCGGAGCGCGCGCGCGTCCTCGACCACCGACACCGGCAGGGCGCCCTGCGGATCGTCGGGGTCGAACGCCATCGGAATGGGCCCGGGCTCGGCGCCGGCGGGCCACGTACGCACCAGCCACTCGAGCGGCCGATCCACCTCGAGCCAGAACGCGTCGAGCTCGGTGCCGGGCGGAGGCATCGAGGCTCGCGCCTCCTCCGACTGGCCGATGAGCGGCCAGAAACCCGCCGGTCGCGCGGCCAGCCACGCGGCCGCGCCGTTCGAGAACCGCACCTCGACCCGCGGCCAGCCGTGTTCGTCGCGCGGCCAGCCGATGGGCACGTCCGGTGCGATCGAGGTCGTCTCGACGATCTCCCACGGGCCGTGGCGCGCGTGGCGCGCGCCGCACAGCACGGTGTGCACGGCGCCCGACGCGGGACCGCGGACGTCGACCTCGGTGCACAGCTCGGCGTTGGTCACCGCCGGCCAGTTCCAGCCGTCGCCGAGGCGATCGAGCTCGACCCGGAACGCCCAGAACGGCCGCGCCGCCTGGCCTTCGCCGCGGCCCGTGAAGCGCTCGAGGCGGTGGGCGAGGACCAGCCGCTCGGGGCCGGCGAGCCAGGCGCTCGAGAGAAACGCACCGCCGATCCCGGCGATCAGGATGCCCGGGCCCCAGGCGAGCTTGCCGAGGAGCCAGCCGAGCCCGAAGCCGGCCACGCGGCCGGCGAGCCCCTGCGTGCGCTCGCTCTTCTCGCCGCCGCTCATTCGTCGGCCAGCTCGGGCACCGCCTCCAGCGCGGTGACCACCGCCTCGACCAGCGCCCAGTGCTCGCGTGCGTCGAGACGCTGCCCCCAGAACCCCGTCGCGACCGCGGCGCGCAGCACCGACTCGCACAGGATCAGGTTGTTCTCGCGGGTGTCGTCCCAGCCGAGGCGTTCCTGGAGCGCGCGGAAGTCGGCGACCGTGAAGCGCACCAGGATCTGGGTCAGCTCCTCCTCGGGCGCGCGCCGCGCGATGAAGTCCGCCCAGAACACCGGCTCGGCCGGGTCCTGGACGAAGCGGCGGTCGGGCTCGAGGTGGAGCGTCATGGCGCCGGCGGCTTGACGAGCTTCTTGAGATCGCGCCCCGAGATCCCCAGCAGGTAGAGCAGCGCCTTCATGTCGTTGCGCTGGATCGAGCCGTGCGCGGCGCGCCGCGCCGCCTCCTTGGCGCGGAACGCCACGCCCAGCCCGGCGGTCTCGAGCATCGGGATGTCGTTGGCGCCGTCGCCCACCGTCACCACCTGCGAGAGCGGCACGCCGAGCTCGCGGGCGATCTGGCGCACGCGCTCGGCCTTGCCCTGCGCGTCGATCACCGGCGGCACCACGCGCCCGGTGAGGCGGTCGCCGTCCATCTCGAGGACGTTGCCGAACGCGTAGTCGAGGCCGAGGGTCTCGCGCAGGTGCTCGGTGAAGAACGTGAAGCCGCCGCTGATCACGCCGACCTTGAAGCCGAGCGCCTTGAGCACCGCGATGGTGTCGGCGGCCCCGGGCGTGAGCACCATCGAGTCGATGACCGCGCGCAGGTCCGCGCGCGTCAGCCCCGCGAGCAGCGACACCCGCTCGGCGAGCGCGGCCGCGAAGTCGAGCTCGCCCTCCATGGCGCGGCGGGTGATCGCCGCGACCTTGTCGACCACGCCGGCGCGGCGCGCGAGCTCGTCGATCGCCTCGCCGGCGACCAGCGTCGAGTCCGCGTCCATGACCACGACGCGCTTGCTCTTGCGGTGGACGTCCTCGGGCGCGATGCCCACGTCGAGCCCGACCGCCTCGCACGCGCTCAGCAGGTCGCGCCGGAAGGCGTCGACGTAGGGCGTCCGCGACACGTCGACGATCAGCTCGGCGGCGCTCAGGTCACGCTCGGCGAGGCGGCGGATCGTGACGATGTTGACGTTGTGGCGCGCCGTGGCCGCCGCCACCGTGGTGACCATCTGCGCGCTCGCACTCTCGCCCAGCAGCGTCACCGCCCACAGGTCCTGCTCTTTCAGGATGCGCAGCTCGGGCAGCGAGATCGCGCGCACCTCGGCGGCGAGCCCCTGGCGGGCGGCGGCGGGCAGGAACTCGCGCAGGATCACCTGGGCGCGCTCGGGGCGGTTGCCGAGGTCGACCAGGAACGACAGCGCCAGGAAGTTCTGCAGGGTGGCCTGCTCGACGTCGACGAGGTCGATCTGGCCACGGGCCAGGATCCCCGCCAGCTCGGCGAGGATGCCGGGCCGGTCGGGCCCGGACACCGAGAGGATCATCGGTTCTTGGATGGCGTGCATGCGACGGGCTCCGCGGAGGCGCCTCACCCTAGCATGCGGTCTTTCGGAGGGCCGGGCGCCCGCCCGGCCGGCGACACGACCCGGCGTCGCCTCGTGGACGAGTCCGATCCCGGTACGACGGCGCCGAGACCCGGCCCGCCGGGAGGCGGGCCCTCCGAACGAGGGGACCCACCTGCACGGCCGATTCGGAGGGACTCATCCGCGTCATGGCACCCGTGTCGGCTCCATCCCTCGGAGGGCCGGGCTCCGGCCCGGCCGCGATAGGCCGCGCGGTGGACCGCCGCGCGCGACGATCCACGCATCCTCGCGTACACTCGGCGGCTTGCCATCCAGGCGCGCCGACCAGGGCGCGTGGAGCGCGGGGAGGGCCGATGTCGAGGCAGGATTTCGCGGGTCTGGTGGCGTGGGTGACGGGCGCGACGGCG
This sequence comes from uncultured bacterium, assembly GCA_964392195.1. Classification (GTDB taxonomy): domain Bacteria; phylum JADJOY01; class JADJOY01; order JADJOY01; family JADJOY01; genus JADJOY01. Next base: position 7,741 of record CAYMQR010000203.1, read on the forward strand.
GGCATCGGCCGCTGTGTCGCGCTCGAGCTGGCGTCGCGGGGTGCGAACGTCGCGGTGTCGGGGCGCCGCGAGGACCGGCTGCGCGAGGTGATCCGCGAGGTCGAGAAGCTCGGCCGCCACGGGCTGGTGGTGCCGTGCGACGTGACCGACGAGAGCGCGGTGATGTTCGCCGTCGAGGCGGTGGCCCGCGACCTGGGCCGCGTCGACGTGGTGGTCGCCAACGCCGGCTTCGGCGTGTCGGGCCGCGTCGAGCAGCTCGAGGCGGCCGACTGGCGCCGTCAGTTCGAGACCAACGTGATCGGCCTCGCGATGACCGCGCGCTACGCGATCCCCGAGCTCAAGAAGACCCGCGGCCGCCTGGCGCTGGTGGGCAGCGTGTCGTCGATGGTGTCGGTGCCGGGCCAGGCCGCGTACAGCGCCTCGAAGGCGGCGGTGCGGGCGATCGGCCAGACGCTCTCCATGGAGCTCCACGGCACCGGAGTCACCTGCACCACGATCCACCCCGGCTTCGTCGCCAGCGAGATCGCGCAGGTCGACAACCAGGGCCGCTTCGACGCGAAACGCAAGGACAAGCGCCCCTCGAAGCTGATGTGGCCGACCGACAAGGCGGCGCGGGTGATGGTGGACGCGATCGCGCGCCGCGAGCGCGAGTACGTGTTCACGGTGCACGGCAAGGTGTTCGGCTTCCTCGGCCGCCACGCGCCGGGCCTGGTGCACTACGCCAACACCCGGCAGGCGGCCAAGCGCGTCGCGGCGACGCAGGTGAAGGTCGAGGCCGACGCGAAGCGCGGCCCCAGCCTCCACGAATGAGCGGCGCGCCGCGCGCGGTCTCCGTCGACCTCGAGCG
>CAYMQR010000204.1:0-8576 GCA_964392195.1 uncultured bacterium
CGACCCGGTCGGGTCGGGCAGCGATCGATCGCGGACGACACGGCCCGCCGTAGGCGGGCCCTCCATACCGGGAATGGCGGCGGCGAGAACGCAACACGGACGCGTATCGCCGGGCACGCGGCGCGTGCCCCTCCGGCGGCCTCGCATTCGCCAAGAACCCCTCGGAGGGACGGCCTCCTGGCCGTCCGCGTACGACCCGGTCGGGTCGGGCAGCGATCGATCTTGCTTCAGCCCGGTTTGCGCGCCACCACGAACGTCGTCTGGCCGCCCAGGCAGGGCACGATTTCGACCTTCTTGTAGCCGATGGCCTGGAGGGTCGAGCGCACGCCGTTCTCGGTGTTGACCAGGCCGGTGGGGCTCGCGATCAGGTCCATGACGGCTTCCATCGCGCGCGGCAGCGGCGTGGGGCGGAAGTCGGTGTGGATCGTCTCCCACAGCACCACGGCGCCACCGGGGCGCAGCACCTCGAAGGCCTTGGCCGCGAACTTCTCGCCGATCCGCTGCTCGGGCTCGAGGATCATCTTCTTGGTGAGGAACACCAGGTCGTACGCCTCGTCGCCCCACCGGTCGGCGCTCGGGTCGCCGCCGTGGGCGTGCATGCCGGTGACGCGGTTCGCCGGCACCGCGTAGTCCTCGCGCAGCCGCGGGATCTCGCGCACCAGGTGCGCGAGGCAGCCGTAGGTTACGCGCGCCTCGGGGAAGCGCTCGAGGAGCAAGGCGCTCATCGACACTCCCATCGAGCCGACGATGAAGTCGCGCACCTCCGGCAGCTCGACCTGCTGCAGGAAGTCGCGCCCCGCGAGGTCGACGAACGCGTTCACCGCCGAGAGAAACGCCCGGTAGCGCCCGCGCCTCGAGAAGATGTCGAGGACCTTGGGCTGCGCGCCGGTCTTCATGCAGCGCGGCACCTCGGCGAGCGCGAACGCCTGCGCCGCCATCAGGTCGAGCATCGGCGAGACGGAGAAGGCACTGCCCGGCGCCAGGTACGCCGCAGCGAACGGCGAGAGCTGGTAGCGGCGCCCGTGGCGCTCGACGGCGTCCTCGCTCTCGAGGATGCGCAGCAGCGCCTCGGCGGCGCGCGGCGCCACGCCGAGCTCGCTGGCGGTCTGCTCGATGGTGCGCCCGCCCTTCTCCAGCGCGGCGAAGAGCCCGACCTCGTTGGCGAGCAGCAGCGCGCTCGCGTAGCGGTGATAGAAGAGCGCCTTCTGCAGGCGCTGGAACTCGGCGCGATGGCGCCACTGGCGCATCAGCTTGAGGGGGTCGGAGAACACCCCGAGGGCCGCCATCACGCGCACGGTCTCGGCGCCACGGCGGATCGGCTTCGGTAGCCTCGCGATGATCGTGCGCGGGTTCGTGGCCATAGTGCGGACCTGTAGCACGCGCTTCTCGGCGCTCGCAACCGCGCCCCGCGAGGTGAGAGCGTGGCGCGGTTTCCAAACGCGGAGCCGCTGTGAGAGTCTCCCGTCATGGTGCTTCGACGTTCGCTCTCCGGCGCGCGGGCGGCGCGTCCACGGGGCTTCGCGGCGGCGCTGCTGCTCGCCGCGAGCGGGGTGATCGCGGGCGCCCTCCCCGCCCGCGCCCAGCTCGCGGACCGCACCGTGTGCGTGGTCTCGGCGAGCCCCGAGACGGCGGCCACCTGGGCGCGCGTGCTGCAAGAGCAGCGGCTCGCGGCGCGCGTGATCGACGCCCTCGATCTCGACCAGGTGTCGAACCGGCCCGACCTGCTCTCGTGCGGCGCGGTGTTCGCGAGCTCCGACTCCGCGCTCTACTGGAAGGGCCACCCGGGCGCGTGGAAGGCGGCCTCGACGCACCCGCTCTTCCTCATGGGCAACACCGCCGAGCTCGCGGCTCCGCGCGGCGCCGGCGCCGAGAACGCGCGCTTCGTACCCGGGAGCGGCCGCGCCATCACGCTGAGCGCGGAGGTGGCGGCGGGCCTCACGCTGCCGCCCCTCGCCCGCGAGCCCGACGGCCTGCTCGCCCTCTACAAGGACGACGTGCCGATGCGCGGCCTCGCCGGAGTCGACCCGCGCCGCGCCAGCGACGTGGTCGCGATCGGCCACGCGGGCTCGGCGGCCGACGCGCCGATCGGCATCGCCGTGGTCGAGAGCCGCGTGCTGTGGGCCTTCGGCGGCACCGCCGACGGCCTCACCGCCGGCGGTCGCGCGCTGCTCGCCGCGCTGGTGAAGCAGATCCTGCCCGCCGACCCGGCCGACGTGGCGCGCGCCGACGCGGCGAGGCGCTTCTCCGACGACCCCGCCGACGCGCCCTCGCCCGACGACGGCGAGAGCCTCGGCCCGAGCGACGCGCCGACGCCGCGGGTGCTGCCCGCGCAGGCCTCGCGGCAGGCGCCGCGGCTCGAGTTCGTGAAGAGCTTCGCGGGCGCGCCGCGCACCTTCGACGGCCTCTCCGGCCACGTGAACCTGGTGGTGTTCTGGGCGACGTGGTGCGGCTGGTGCCGCAAGGAGATGCCCGAGGTGCAGAAGCTCAGCGACGCGCTCGGCAAGCGCGGCGTGGTGGTGACCGCGGTCAGCATCGACAAGCGCCCCTCCACCGTCGACGACTTCCTGCGCCGCGGTGGCTTCACCTTCCCCACCGTGGTCACCACGCCGGGCGCGCAGAAGAGCTACGGCCTCTCGGGTGTGCCGAGCGCCGTGCTGCTCGACAAGTACGGTCGCATCCGCGCCCGCTACGCGGGCGCGGGCTCGTTCCGGCTCGCGCAGGTCGAGCCGGCGGTCGCCGCCCTGCTCGCCGGGAAGTGACCCCTCGCGGCCGGCTCCCGGCCGCTTCCCGCTCCGGAGCCCCGATGGAGATCAACGGCATCGCCCACTTCTTCCTGACGGTCAGCGACTTCGAGAAGGCGCGGCCGTTCTACACCGGGCTGCTGGGCTTCCTCGGCCTGCACCCGATGATCGACACCGACGGCTACCTCTATTACGTGGGCGGCCGCACCGCGGTGGGCGTCACGCGCTGCGACGACGCGTTCAAGCAGGAGCGCTTCCAGCAGTTCCGGGTGGGCCTCCACCACGTGTGCTTCCGCGCCCGCGAGCGGGCCGACGTGGACGCGGTCCACGAGTTCCTGTGCTCGATCGGCGCGAAGGTCGTCCATCCGCCCGAGGAGGGGCCGTGGATGCCGGGCTACTACTCGGTGCTCTTCGAGGACCCCGACGGCATCCGCCTCGAGGTCAACCACGTGCCGGGCAAGGGCTTCTTCACCGAGCCCGTGCAGGGCTGAGCCGCCGCCGCACCCGCCCATGTCCGCGCCGCTCGACACCGACCTGCAGGGGCTGGTGATCGCCGCGGCGCACCACGCGGCGGGCCGCGACGAGCTCGCCACGGCCGAGGTGTTCGCGCGCTCGCTGCCGCGCGGCCGCTCGTACCTGGTGGCGGCGGGGGTGGACGAGGCGGCGGACGCGGTCGCCGGGCTCGCGTTCGACGCGGAGCACGTGGCGGCGCTGCGCGCCTTGCCGCTGCTCGCCGGCGTGCCCGCCGCATTCTTCGACTGGCTCGCGGGCTACCGCTTCCGGGGCTCGGTCCACGCCGTGGCCGAGGGCACGCCGGTGTTCGCCGGCGAGCCGCTCCTGCAGGTCACCGGCTCGCTGATCGAGATCTCGCTGTTCGAGACCGTCGCGCTCGCGACGCTCGCCCTCGCCACCACCGCCGCCACCAAGGCGGCGCGCCTCGCCGGCGCCGCACGCGGCCGCGACCTGATCGAGTTCGCGAGCCGCCGCGCGCCCGGCGCCGCCGCGCCGCTCGCGATCGCGCGCGCGGCCCACCTCGGCGGCGCGAGCCACACCTCCAACGTGGAGGCCGCGCGGCGCTTCGCGATCCCGCTCGCGGGCGCCGTCTCGCACGCCTGGGTCCTCGCCCACGACGACGAGGCGAGCGCCTTCGCGCGGCTCCTCGACGTGTTCCCCGACGCCGACCTCATCCCGCTCGACACCTACGACGTCGAGAGCGCGGCGCGCACGCTGTGCGCGCTGGGCCGGCCGGTCCGCGGCGTGCGCATCGACTCGGGCGACCTCGACGCCGCGGCGCGCCGCGTGCGCGCGATCCTCGACGAGCACGGCCAGCGCAGCGCCACCATCACCGCCAGCGGCGAGCTCGACGAGCACCGCATCGACGAGCTGGTGTGCGGCGGCGCGCCGATCGACCGCTTCGGCGTGGGCAAGCAGCTCGCCACCCCCGCCGACGCGCCGGCGCTGGGCGCGGTCTACAAGCTGGTCGAGATCGACGGCCCCGACGGCGTGCGGCGGCCCGCCAAGCGCAGCCCCGGCAAGGTCAGCGTGGCGGGACGGAAGCAGGTGCTGCGGCGCTTCGACGAGCGCGGGCGCGCCATCGGCGATCGGCTGGTGGCGGCGGGGACGCCCCCCGCGCCCGGCGAGGTGGCGCTGCTCACGGCCGTGATCGACGGCGGCGCGCGAGTGCGAGCCTTGCCGCCGCTCGCCGCCGCGCGCGAGCACGCGGCGCGCGCGCTCGCGGCGCTGCCGGCGGAGGTGCGCCGCCTGGCGGTGCCCACCGCGTATCCGGTGGCGGTCGAGATCGAGGGCTGAGCGGCGCATGAGCACCCCCGCGGTCGCGCTCTTCGGCGGCAGCTTCAACCCGCCTCACCTCGGCCACCTCGGCGTGTGCGCGCACGTGCTCGCGGTGCATCCCGGCGAGCTCTGGCTCCTGCCGACGTTCGTCCATCCGTTCGGCAAGCAGCTCGCGCCCTTCGACGACCGCGTGGCGATGTGCGAGCTCCTGCTCGCCGACCTCGACGACCCCGCGCGCCGCGCCCGCGTGGTGCCGATCGAGCGCGACGTCCCCGCGCGCACCGGGCGCACCATCGACACGCTGAGCTACCTGCACGGGCTCCACCCCGCGCTCTCGTTCCGCCTCGTGCTGGGCGCCGACCTCTTCGAGGAGCGCCACCAGTGGAAGGACTTCGACGAGGTCGAGCGCCTGGCGCCGCCGCTGTGGATCCCGCGCCGCGGCTTCGAGGACGCCAACCGCGCGCTCGGGCTCACGCCGTTCCTGGGCGACGTGCGCAGCGTCGAGATCCGCGCCCGGCTCGGCGCGGGCGGATCGCTCGATGGGCTCGTGACCGAGCGGGTGGCGCGCTACATTTCGCGTCACGCGCTCTACCGGTCCGACACCCCCAGCGGAGAGGGACTTTCATGAAGGTACTGGTGACCGGAGCCACGGGGTTCATCGGCTCGCACGTGACCCGCATGCTCCTCGAGGAGGGGCACGACGTGCGCGCGCTGGTGCAGCCCGGCGTCAAGACCACCAACATCGACGCGCTCGACGTCGAGCGCGTCGAGGGCGACCTGCGCGACCCGGACGTCGCAAAGCGCGCGCTCAAGGGCTGCCGCGAGCTCTTCCACCTCGCCGCGATCTACCAGATCTGGCTCGAGCGCCCGGCGCTCATGTACGAGGTGAACGTCGAGGGCACGCGCACGCTGCTCTCGGCGGCGCTCGCCTCCAAGACGATCGAGAAGGTGGTCCACACCAGCTCGATCGCGGCGGTCGGCAAGCGCCCCGGCAAGGAGCCCGCCGACGAGACGACCCTCTTCAACCGCTGGAGCGAGGCGAACGAGTACATCCTCAGCAAGTACATCTCGGAGCTCGAGGTCCTCGACTTCGTGCGCCGAGGGTTGCCCGCGGTGATCGTGAACCCGGCCTTCCCGTTCGGATCGGGCGACATCGCGCCCACGCCCACCGGCGAGATCATCATCAACACGGTGAAGCGCGTGGTGCCGGGCTACATGGAGGGCGGCTTCAACGCGGTGGACGTCGAGGACGTGGCGCGCGGCCACCTGCTCGCGAGCGACAACGGCCGGATCGGCGAGCGCTACATCCTGGGTGGCCACAACGTGACCTACCGCGAGTTCGGGAAGCTCGTGAGCAAGGTCTCCGGGGTGTGGATCCCGGACGTGAAGATCCCCACCGCGGCGATCCGCGCCATGATCGGCGCCTCCGAGCGGCTCTCGAAGGTCACCGGCCGCAAGCCGCTCGGCACGCTGAAAGCGATCGAGTACGCGAACCAGTACAGCTATTTCGACAACACCAAGGCGCGCAAGGTGCTGGGGCTCGAGATCACGCCGCTCGAGACGGCGATCGAGAAGGCGGTGACGTGGTTCCGCGAGCGCGGGATGGCGTGACCGAGGTCCGGCCCATGACGCGGGACGACGTCCCGCTCGTGCGCCGCCTCCACGACATCACCTTCCCGCGCCGGCTGGCGTGGGACGAGCGCGCGGCGGCGCGCGAGCTCGGCGCGGCCGGGCGCCGCGGCGGACGCTCGACCTGGGTGGCGTACCGCGACGGCGCGTTCGCGGGCTTCGTGCTGGCGTTCCGCTTCGGCGCGTTCAGCGCGCTGCGCGCGCAGCTCGAGCGCGAGTGCGCGGTGGTGCGCGCGAGCGTGAGCCTCGGCCGCCCGCGGCCGCGCACCCTCGGCGTGCCACTGCTCTCGGACGTCTGGGAGGCGTTCGACAACGCCGCCACGCGCGGCGCGCTGACCACCAGCGCGGAGGATCGCTACGTGAGCGCGCTCGCGGTCGAGGGCCGGGCGCGACGCCGCGGCGTGGGGCGCGCCCTCCTCGACGTGGTGATCGGCGAGGCGCTCTCGAGCGGCGCGGGCGCGGTGTGGCTGCACTGCTGGGACGGCGCCGACGCCTCCGGCTTCTACGCGCGCCAGGGGTTCCTGCCGATCGTGCGGATCGGCCCTCACTACGACGACCGCTCGCCCGCGACGCTCATGGCCCTCGAGCTCGCGCGCTGAGCGCGGCGGCCCGGCGGGGCCGGGCCCTCCGAGCCATGCGAACCCCCTCGGTGGGACGACCTCCCGGCCGTCCGCCAGCGTCGGATCGATCCCGGGCCCGCGCTTGCGGCACTCCGGCCGCGGCCATACGCTCAGCGAAGCGCCCACGCACGGAGGCTCTTCATGGCGATCCGCGACACGCTGGTCCTCACCCGCTCGGAGGTGAAGAGCCTCCTCGACATGGAGGCCACGCTCGAGGCGGTGGAGGCGGCGTTCCTCGCGCACGGTCACGGCGAGGCGCGCATGCCGTCCAAGATCTACCTCGATCTTCCCGAGTACCAGGGCGACTTCCGCGCCATGCCGGCCTACCTGCCGGCGCTCAAGTCGGCGGGCATGAAGTGGGTGTCGTCGTACACCGCCAACCCGGCCAAGGGCCTGCCGGCGGTGATCGCGGTGTTCATCCTGAGCGATCCCGAGACCGCCGAGCCGCTCGCGATCATGGACGCCACCTACATCACGCTCATGCGTACCGGCGCGGCGGGCGGGATCGCGGCCAAGCACCTCGCCTTGCCGGACGCGCGGATCGCGGCGCTGATCGGCGCGGGCGCGCAGAGCCACACCCAGCTCGACGCGCTGCTCAGGGTGCGCGCGATCGACACCGTGCGCATCTACGACCCGCACACCGCGCTCGTCCAGGCGCTCGCCGCCGAGTTCCCCGGGCGCGGCGTCACCTTCGAGACCGCGGCCAGCGTGGAGGAGGCGGTCGACGGCGCGCACGTGATCGTCACGACCACGCCGTCGCACTCTCCGGTGGTGAGGCGCACGTGGCTCGCCGACGGCGCCCACGTCAACGCGATCGGCGCCGACGCGCCCGGCAAGCAGGAGCTCGACGCCGAGACGCTGTGCGCCGCGCGCGTGTTCGTCGACGACGTCGAGCAGGCGAGCCACAGCGGCGAGGTCAACGTGCCGCTCAGCGCCGGCACGTTCCGGCCCGAGCAGATCGCCGGTACGCTGGGGGCCGTGCTCGCGGGCAAGGTGCCGGGACGCACCTCGCCCAGGGACATCACCGTGTTCGACTCGACCGGCCTCGCCCTCCAGGACCTCGCGACCGCGCGCACGGTGTACGACCGCGCGCTCGAGCAAGGCCTCGGAGTGGCGATCCCGTTCGAGCGCTGAGGGCGGCCCGCGCGGCCGCCGACGAGGCCCATCGATGCGCTGGCAAGGCGGCCGTCGCAGCACCAACGTCGAGGATCGCCGCGGCGAAGCGCCGCTCGGCGGCGGGGGCGGCCCGCTGCTGCCGTTCCGGGTGGTCGGGCTGCGCGGCGGGATCGGCGGGATCGTGCTGCTGCTCGCGCTCATGTACCTGGGCGTGATCAACCCCGAGGACCTGCTCACCGGCGGGGCCGCGGCGCCGTCCGCGTCCACGCACACGGCGCCCCACGGCGGCGGCTCGCAGAGCCCCGACCCGTCGCTCCCCGAGGCGCCGAGCGCCGCCGCCGAGGACGAGATGCGTGACTTCGTGTCGGTGGTCCTCGGCGACACCGAGGACGCCTGGCACGAGATCTTCGGCCACATGGGCCGCGAGTACGAGGAGCCGGTGCTGGTGCTCTTCACCAGCGCCGTCGACTCGGCGTGTGGCTTCGCGCAGGCCGCCGTGGGGCCGTTCTACTGCCCGGGGGACCAGAAGCTCTACATCGACCTGAGCTTCTACGACGAGCTCCGCAGCCGCTTCCACGCGCCGGGCGACTTCGCGCAGGCGTACGTGATCGCCCACGAGGTCGGCCACCACGTCCAGAACCTGCTCGGCACCGCGCGGCGCGTCGCTGGGCTGCGCCAG
>CAYMQR010000205.1:0-8567 GCA_964392195.1 uncultured bacterium
TGAGCACGTAGCGGATCATGTAGGCGCGGATCCACCACACCGCGTAGCTCGGGAAGCGCACGCCCCGGTACGGGTCGTAGCGCTTCAGCGCCTCCATCAGGCCGACGTTGCCCTCCTGGATCAGGTCGAGGAGATTGCGCAGGGAGCGCTGGTACTCCCGCGCGATCATGACGACCAGCCGGAGGTTCGAGGCGAGCAGGCGGAAGGCGGCGTCCGGGTCACCGTGCTCGCGGTATGCGACTGCGAGGCGATGCTCTTCGTCGCGATCGAGAACCGGGTAGCGACGGATCTCGGCGAGGTAGCGGCTCAGGGCATCGGTGGGGACGACCGCGCCGTCCGGGACCTCGATCGGCTCCTCGACGACCTCACCGACGATCGCCTCGGCTTCGGCGATCGGCGCCAGGTCACGCTCGTCCGGCGCTGCTGGAGCGAGGGTGGCCGGGATCAGCGACGGAAGGTCGCCCTCGAGGTCGGCCTCCCTCGCCTCGCTCGGATCGGCCTCTTCCCCCGCATCCGAGGGGGCAGCGGCCAGTGGCAGCTCTTCGTCCTGGGTCATGTCGATCGTGCGCGTCGAAGGCGGCACACGCGCCCCCTGGACACGGACGGTGCCGGCGTCGCCGGAAAGAGGCGTCGCGACCGCAGGTACCATGCGGCCCGCGACGGGCCGGAGGATATCACGCGGCCGGGGCGGCTCCGGCGCCCGGGCACGCCCGCCGGCGTCGCCGCGCTCGCTCGATCAGCCCGATCACGGACAGCGCGGGTAACGACCAGCGGACCAGCTCGAGAGAGTCAGGATCACCCACCACGCTACCGCACTGGGCGAGAGGGGTGGAGAAGGACGTTCCGGCGAAGGCCCCGATCGGTACGTGCGAGCGCTGCTCGCCGCTCTTCCACATCTCCACCGACGTGCCGTCGTCCGACGCTCCCTCGACCAAGAGCTCGAACTGGTTTCCGGTGCGTGTCAGGGAGAGGATCCGGTTGCCGGCGTGCTCGCGCGCTTCGCGAGCGAGCTCGGTCGGCGTCACCCACGCGATCTCGGGATCGACGTCGGGGTCCAGCGCGGCGTGGATCTGGGTCACGATGTATTCCCAGTCCGCCAGGCCGAAGCCATCGGCCTCCAGCACGTACTCGTGGGTGAGGAACAGCATCGGGAACCGGCTGCCGTGAGCGCGGCGCACCTGCAGCAGCGCGTTGGACACGGATTCGTCGCGGTTGCTCACCGGCGCGACCACGCCCTGCTTCACGTTGAAGTCGAAGTTCCAGAAGGCGCAGTCGGCGTAGGTGCTGACGGCGAAGAGCGACGTGCCGCCACTCGTGTACCCCAGCGCGTGGCAGCCGCTCCCGAACGGCGCCGCGGTCAGCCAGTCGCTCATGCCCTGGCCGGCGGAGGCCGCCAGGTCGTGGGTGGTGTTGGCGAACTCGATGTCGCGAGCGGTGAGATACGGCAGGTTGTCCAGCCCGGCGACGGCGTCGTGCGGTGCCAGCCACCGGGCGGGCGTGAGCCCACGCGCCGAGAAGAACGAGTCGATGGCGGACCAGTTCGAGGCGAGCGTCGGTGCATCCCACGGCTCGTCGACGAGCGTCTCACCCGAGCCCCCCGTCTGCCGCTTCCAGTACAGGAAGTCCGAGGTGGGCTGTGCGGGGTTGGTGTCGCCCCCATCGAACGCGTGAGCCGAGATCTCGATGTGTTTGGCGCTCTGCAGCGAGGCGAGGGCCGTCGCGGCCGGAGAGCCCACGCCGACCGAGTCGAGGAACAGACTGACCTGGATCGGCACGTCGAGGATCGTCACCGCGGCGTCGACGTAGTCGAAGGCTGCCTCGCCGCCGAGCGAGCGGCCGCGGCCGTCGTCGACCTTGAGCGCGGCGTACTTCGCCTGCAGCGGGTTCCAGAGCATCGGCTTGCGATGCGCCCAGACGATCCCCCGCCACAGCACGTCGTCGAGGCCATGAAGGTGCCCGATCCGCAGGACCGGGTGGTACGTGCCCTGCGGATCACCGCCGCTACCGTCGACGGCGTTGTCCCACAGCTCGTGGGACACGAACCACCACACGACCCGCCCCGAGCCGGCGGACCGAGCGACCACCGCGGGCACTCCGACCGTCGTGGCGAGCACCGTCGCGGTGCCGGCAGACGCCAGCGTCTGGATCCCGATGGTCCCGCCAGGTCGCGCGAAGTAGGTGCGGACGTTCGAATCACCCGGGTTGGTCGGGTCGTCGGTGCCGGCGGGCTGTTCCGCCACGATGAAGTGCGTCGCGGGCGCAGAGGTGGTGAGCTGGAGAGTCGTCGTGGTCGCGCCGTACGTGGGCGAGCCGACCAAGGCCTGGATCGCGGCGCCGTATTCGGCGCCCCAGGGATCGAGGCTCACCAGGCCCATCCCCCCCTGGACGGCGGTCGCGAGCGCGCTCTGACCAGCGCTTCCCAGCGCGGCCGCGAGGTGCTCCTGGCCGATCACGACGAGGTCCGCGGTCGCGAGCAGCGTGGAGGTGACGGGCTCGCTGGACAGGTCGACCTCGCGGTAGGCGAGGCCCCAGAAGTCCAGCGCGCCCTTGACCCGCTCGGACGCGTACTCGGCGTATCGGGTGGTGCTCGAACGGTCGACCAGCACGAGTGCGGGATGGTCGTTCTCGGGGCCGACGGCGCTCGCGTCGTCGGCCTTGGCGATGTCGTAGTAGACCGTCGCCACCGTGTTGCCGAAGCTCGCCCAGCCGGCCCGCTGGCCGAGGTTGATCGACTGAACCGAGCCGGCCGTGGCCACGGCGGTGCGCGACAGGACCCGCACGCCGTCACGGTAGAGCTCGATCCCGGCGGCCGGCGGAACCGACGCCGAGTGGTAGCGGATCTCGAGCTCGGACCAGGCGCCCGCACCGAGCGGCGTGTCGAACGAGGCGATCGGCTGGGTCGTCACCACGGTGCCGGCGCCGTCGTCACCCACGACCGCCAGCGTGCCGTCCGGCTCCAGAACGACCGAGGCGAGCGGCTTGGAGGCATCCGCACCCACCAGGCCCGCGAGCTCGAGACCCACCGGCACCGCCGCTCCGGGGGCGACGCGGACCGCGAAGCGCAGGTTGAGCTGCGTTCGAGCGGGTGACAGGTCGTACCGGACGTACGAGCGGAGCGCGCCTGCGACCCGGTCGATCCGGGCCGCGTGGAGCCCCTTGCGCCGCACCGTGCTCTCGAGAGCGGTGGCCGCGTTCGCGCCGTCCACGACGACGGCGCTCGCGCCCGACAGCGTTCCGGCGTCGAATCCTTCGTTCAGGACGACCGCGGCGCGCGCCGCCGTCGGCGCGGTCGTGAGCAGCGCGACCGCGATGACGAGGCTCGCCGCGAGCGTCGGTCGCGGATCGCGAGGTCTCGGTTCAGTCACTCGGTGGAGCATCGGGTAGGCGCTCGTCACGGGAGAAGTTCACGTAGCCCCGCCCGTCCGAGTGGACCCAGTCCCGGCACGCGTCGCAGAGCCCTAGACCATCATATGCTCCGGCTTCGTGCCTCGCCCGGAGCTGTCGGTAGGCCTCGCTTCGCCACACCTCGGCCAGAGGCTGCTTGCCCAGGTTGCCCAGCACGCGCTCGCCTTCGTAGTCGGTGGCGCACGTCACCACGTCGCCGTTGGAGAGGACGAGGGCCGCCTGGAAGAGCCACCGGCAGGGCTCGCGAGGCCGCTCGGGCAGCGGGGCGGGGACCTTGCCGCCGAAGCTGATGGCGGGGATGGCCATCAGGAAATCGCGTTCTCCCAGCAGCGGCCGCCACTCCTCGAGGAACCGAGCCCGCTCCGGCGAGGCGTGCCCGGCGTCCAGGAACCCGAGCGTGATCACCGGGCTCCCGGCGCTCCGGCGGCGCTTCTCCTCGAGCAGGGCGCGGATGTTGGCGCGGACCACGCCCCAGTCGTCGCAGCCGCGCATCCGGGCGTAGCTCTCGGCCTCGTTCGCGTCGACCGAGAGCTCGAGGCGGTCGAGCCCGGAAGCGAAGAGCTCGTCCAGCCGGTCCGGGGTCAGCAGCACGGCGTTGGTCGAGAACCCGACCTCGCTGGCGCCCGCGCGTTTCGCGAGCGCGACCATGTCGAAGATCCGGGGATGCAGCAGCGGCTCACCGAGGAAGTGGAGCCAGAGCCGCGTGCCGTGCTCGCCGGCCTCGCGCGCGATCTTCTCGAACAGCTCGAACGGCATGTGACGCTTGACCCGCGTCATCGCCGGGTGCGCGCAGAACTGGCATCGCTGGTTGCACGCGCTCGTCACCTCGACGTGCAGGCGTGCCGGCAGCGCTCTCGGCTCAGCCACCGTCGGGGCGTCCACGGCGGACCACGGCCAGGCTGTCCGGACCACAGTTGAAGAGCAGATCCACGACCGAGAGGTACGGCACGAACGGGCCGAAGCGCTGCGGATAGGTGGGGTGGTGATAGTCCTGGTAGACGACGCCCACGCCCGCTCGCTCGAGCAGATCCTCCTGGATGTAGTCACGGCCCGCGGCGCCCTCGAGGAAGTGGCGCCCGCCGAGCTCGCGCACCACGAAGGCGATCCGCTCGGTGCGTCGATCGGCGTGGAATCCGCGGGCGCGGAAGGCCCGCTCGAGGCCGATCGTGCTCGACCGCACGATGGTCGACCGGATGCCGAGCGCTTCCACGAGGTACTCGATCAGGTGCAGCGTGAGGTCGCCGAGCCGGACCCAGGTGCGACGGTAGGTGTCGTCGAAGAAGGGGGCATGCTCGGCGAAGTAGGGCGCGTGCCGGTAGCAGTGGCGGAGCGACTCCCAGTGTTGACGCCGCCACGGCAGCGCCGCGGCGATCGGTGCCTCCAGGATCGTCGGCGGATCCACCTCGCCACCGTGGCGGTGCGCGATCGGTACCGACAGCCACGCGAGCCCGGTCGGCGTCTTGATGCGGTTGCGCTGACGCCAGGATCGCCGGTCGAACGGGAGATCGTCGTAGAGGACGAACACGTCGGACCGGTCGGCCTGGTCGAAGAACCCGAGCCAGGGCAGGTAGCCGGGTTGAAGCGCGCCCACGAGCACCGACGGGTCCCCTCCTCCGAGCCGTGGTCCGAGCCGCGACCCGGTTCGGCGTGCGCGCTCGTGGCGCGCTGCACGAGCCCCCGGCGAGCCCGAGAGACGGGAGATCTTACCATCGGGCGCCGATCGCCGCCCTTGACGCGTTTACGCGGACGTCGCTAACTTTGACTTTTTCACTGCGCGCCGTAGCCGGCGCATTCCCCGCGAGAGGAAGGAAAACACGCATGGATTCACGGCCGTTTCTGTTCACGTCCGAATCGGTGACCGAGGGCCATCCCGACAAGATGGCGGACCAGATCTCGGATGCGGTCCTGGATGCTTTCCTGGCGCAGGACCCCGCGAGCCGGGTCGCGTGTGAGTCGCTGCTGACGACCGGTCTGGTCGTGGTGGCGGGGGAGATCACCTCGCAGGGCAACGTGGACATCCGCGAGCTGGCGCGGGAAGTCGTCAACTACATCGGCTACGACCACTCGGACAAGGGCTTCGACGGCAACACCTGCGCCGTGATGGTGACCGTCGGCAAGCAGTCCCCGGACATCTCGCAGGGCGTGACCGAAGGCGAGGGCCTCTTCAAGGAGCAGGGCGCCGGTGACCAGGGCCTGATGTTCGGCTACGCGTGCGACGAGACGCCCGAGCTCATGCCGGCGCCGATCGAGTACGCGCACCAGCTTTGCCACGCGCTCTCCAGGGCCCGCCGCAGCGGCAAGCTCCCGTACCTCCGTCCCGATGGGAAGTCGCAGGTGACCGTCGAGTACCGGGCCGGCCGCCCCGCGCGCATCGACGCCGTCGTCATCTCGAGCCAGCACAGCGAGAAGGTCAAGCACAAGCAGCTCAAGGCCGAGGTCGAGGAGCTGGTGATCCGCAAGACGCTCCCGGCGCGCCTGCTCGACAAGAAGACCAAGATCTACGTGAACCCGACCGGCCGCTTCGTCGTCGGTGGCCCGATGGGTGACACCGGCCTCACGGGCCGCAAGATCATCGTCGACACCTACGGCGGCATGGGCCGCCACGGCGGTGGCGCGTTCAGCGGCAAGGATCCGTCGAAGGTCGACCGCAGCGCCTGCTACATGATGCGCTACATCGCGAAGAACATCGTCGCGGCCAAGCTCGCGGCTCGCGCCGAGGTGCAGGTCGCTTACGCGATCGGCGTCGCGCGTCCGGTGTCGGTGAAGGTGGATACCTTCGGGACCGGCCGGGTGGACGAGGGGAAGATCGAGAAGGCGGTGCAGGAAGTGTTCGACCTGCGCCCGCGCGGCATCATCGAGGAGCTCGATCTGCTCCGCCCGATCTACCGCCAGACCGCTGCCTTCGGCCACTTCGGTCGCAGGGAGAAGGACTTCACCTGGGAGCGGACCGACAAGGCCGCGGCCCTGCGCAAGGCCTGCGGCGCCTGATTCACCGTCGCGAGCTACGCTCACCGGCGCGACTCGGCGCCGCCGGGATCGGCTGATCCCGGCGGCCCGCGCCGGCACCAACCCTCGACTCCCACCGAGTCACCGCGCACGCGGCACCCAGTTCCGCGTGCCTCCAAGCTACCCACGAAGGAGGTCCCGTGGACTACGACGTCAAAGACCTGAACCTGGCTCAGCAGGGCAAGCTGCGGATCGAATGGGCGAACCAGAACATGCCCGTTCTCAACTCGATCCGTGACCGGTTCGCGAAGGAGAAGCCCCTGAAGGGCGTTCGGGTTGCGGCGTGCCTCCACGTCACGACCGAGACCGCGAGCCTCATGCAGACGCTGCAGTCGGGCGGCGCGCAGATCACGCTGTGCGCCTCGAATCCTCTCAGCACCCAGGACGACGTCGCGGCGTCGCTCGTCAAGGATTCGGGGATCTCGGTCTTCGCCATTAAGGGCGAGGACAAGGACACCTACTACAAGCACATGAACTCGGCGCTCGATCTCAAGCCGCACATGTCGATGGACGACGGCGCCGACCTGGTCTTCGAGATCCACTCGAAGCGCAAGGAGCTCCTCGAGCAGATGATCGGCGGTACCGAGGAGACCACCACCGGCGTCATCCGGCTCCGCAGCATGGCCGAGAAGGGCGTCCTCAAGTACCCGGTGATCGCGGTCAACGACGCGATGACCAAGCACATGTTCGACAACCGGTACGGCACCGGCCAGTCGACCGTCGACGGCATGGTTCGCGCCACCAACCGGCTGCTCGCAGGTTCGACGTTCGTGGTCGCGGGCTACGGCTGGTGCGGCCGGGGACTCGCCTCGCGCGCGCACGGAATGGGCGCCAACGTCATCGTCACCGAGATCGACCCGATGCGCGCTCTCGAGGCGGTGATGGATGGGTTCCGCGTCATGTCGATGAACGACGCGGCCCGGGTCGGCGACTGGTTCTGCACCGTCACCGGCGACATCCACGTCATCCGCAAGGAGCACTTCGAGCGCATGAAGGACGGCGCCATCGTCGCGAACTCGGGCCACTTCAACGTCGAGATCGACCTCGAGGCCCTCGTTTCGATGGCCAAGAAGCGCCGCCTGATCCGCGAGTTCGTCGAGGAATACACCCTGAAGGACGGCCGCAGGATCAACGTGCTGGCCGATGGCCGCCTGGTGAACCTGGCCAGCGCCGAGGGGCACCCGTCCAGCGTGATGGACATGAGCTTCGCGAACCAGGCTCTCTCGGCCGAGTACATGGTCAAGAAGGGCAAGAGCCTCGCGACGAACGTCTACTCGGTGCCGACCGAGATCGACCGCGACATCGCGCGCATCAAGCTGAAGGCGATGGGCGTGCGCATCGACCGCCTGACGGCCGAGCAGCGCAAGTACCTGTCGTCCCACGACATGGGGACCTGATCGCCCGGTCCCTGGTTCCGCGTCGTACTCGTTTCGGCTTACCCCGATCGAGCCGAAAGCGCCGCCGGTCCCGCGGACCGGCGGCCGGGTGAGCCCCGATGCTGTACCCCACTTCCCACGAATCCCTCGCGCGGCGGACCGGCCCGGTCCGCCCGCGCCGTACGCCTCGCGCGTGCCTCCCGCTCGGGGGCACGCGCGAGCGCGCTTGAAGGAGGCAGTCCGTGTCCGGTCATTCCAGATGGGCTACGATTCGCCGCAAGAAGGCCTCGGTCGACGCGAAGCGCGGCAAGATCTTCACCAAGATCATCAAGGAGATCACCGTCGCGGCACGCATCGGCGGCGGAGATGCCAACGGCAATCCCCGGCTGCGCCTGGCTCTCGCCGGCGCGCGCGGGGTGAACATGCCGCAGGACACGATCGCCCGCGCCATCAAGAAGGGCACCGGCGAGCTCGAAGGGGTCTCGTACGACGAGGTCTGCTACGAGGGTTACGGCGCCGGCGGGACCGCCTTCATGGTCGACTCGGTCACCGACAACCGCAACCGCACCATCGCCGAGATCCGCAACATCTTCACCAAGGCGGGTGGCAACGTCGGCGAGACCGGCTCGGTGGGCTGGATGTTCGATCGGCGCGGCCAGGTGCTGGTGGACGGCTCTCTCGACGAGGATCGCGTCACCGAGATCGCGCTCGAGGCGGGCGCCGAGGACGTCCGTCGCACCGGCGAAGGTGGCGAGTGGCAGGTGGTCACGGCGCCCACCG
>CAYMQR010000206.1:0-7212 GCA_964392195.1 uncultured bacterium
GTGCCTCTCGGGGGTCTTTCCAAGACCCCCGCCCCGCCAAGAGCGCGGTCTCGGCGGGGCCCCACCCCCGAATCCGTCGCGACAACGCGACGACTCGCCTCTGGCGAGCGCCCGGAGCGAGGCGCTGGTTCCCGCTTCACGGCCGCTTCCGGATCAGGACGCGGCGCTCGATCTCGAAGATCTTGTGCTCGATCTTCTCCTTGCCGGCGTCCTTCTTGTCGTTCTCCTTGAGGAACAGGTCGGCGCCGAACTTCTCGAGCGCCTCGAGCGGCAGCACGTTCTTGATGCCGATGAGCTGGAAGGTCACGACACCCGCGCCCTCGCACTCGCCGACCTCTTCCTTGTGCAGCACGCGGCTGATCGCGTAGACGGTGTCGCCCGCGAACGCGGGCTGGGTGTGGTAGCCCTCGGTGAAACCGAGCTCCCAGATCGCGTTCTCGGTGGTGTCGCGGCTCGCGAGCCCGTTGAGCCACGCGAACACGAGCCCGCCGTAGACGATCGGCTCGCCGCTCATCGGACCCTTGCGGCCCGTCGAGTAGAGGCGGTCGAAGTGGAGCGGGTGGGTGTTGCCCACCCGGTACGTCCACGCGAAGTGCTCGTCGGTGATGGTGCGGCCGTTGAAGTGGACGATCACGTCGCCCACCACGAAGTCCTCGAAGTAGGTGTGGCGGCCGGTCAGGTCGAGCGGCAGCTTGCCGCGGATCCGCGGGATGTGGGTCACCGGTTCGCGGACCTCGGGGAACTCGGCGCCCTCGAGGTCGGAGGTGCCGGTCGGCGTCTCGCCGCTCGGCCCGACCAGGATCTTGCGGTCGTACTGGAGCACGACCTCCTCGTGCTGGTTGATGCCGAGGGTGCGGACGTGGGCGATGCCGGGCTTGCCGGCGCCGCGCTCGCGGCGGTCGAGGACGCGGGTGGCCGAGCGCAGCGTGTCGCCCGCCATCACCGGCCGCAGGAACTGCACGTCGTAGTAGCCGAGGTTGGCGATCGCCTGCTCGGAGTCGTTCTGGACGCCGAGGCTCAGCACCACGTTGAACACCAGCTGCGGGCTCGCCGGCAGCCGGTCGTAGCCGGCGGCGCGCGCGAACTCGCGGTTGCGGTAGAGCGGGTTGGTCTCGAAGAAGTCGCTCGAGAAGAGCAGGATCAGGTCCTCGCTGATCGTGAGGCCGCGCGGGTGGTGGAAGACGTGGCCGGGGATCAGCTCCTCGAGCGAGCGCCCGTAGCGCGGCGTCTTGACGTGGGTGAGCTTGGCGGCGGCGCTCTGGGCGCGCTCGAGCTGGGGCGAGAGCTTGAGGTTGATCGTCATGGCGTTGCCTCCTCGGCGGGATCGGACGGCTGAGAGCTCGGATCAGGCCGCGGCGGCGCCGCCGCCCGCCTCCTCGACGACGCTGCGGGCCACCACCCTGAGCGCCAGCACTTCCTCGGCGCCCTCGAAGATCGACAGCACCCGCGCGTCCACGAAGTAGCGCGACACCGCGAACTCCTCGGCGTAGCCCATGCCGCCGTGGATCTGCATCGCCTCGCGGGTCACCCACTCGGCGGTGCGGCAGGCGTAGAGCTTGACCAGCGCGCAGTCCACCGCGCCCTTACCCTCCTCGACGAGCTTCGCCGAGCGGTAGGTGGCGCGCCGCACCGCGTGCAGCGACGCCGCCATGCGCGCCAGCTTCCACTGGGTGAGCGGGTACTCGTAGATGGGCTTGCCGAACACCTTGCGGTCCTTGGCGTAGCGCAGGCCGTCCTCGAGGGCCGCCTGCATGACGCCGAGCGCACGCGCCGCGGTCTGGAGACGGCCGCCGGCGAAGCCCTCCATCTGCAGGTAGAAGCCCTTGCCGAGGCCGGCCTCGCCGCCGATCAGGTTGGCATCGGGCACGAAGTAGTTCTCGAACACCACCTCGTAGGAGTGCATGCCGCGGTAGCCGATCGTGGGGATCGCGCGCCCCGCGACCTTGCCGCCGCCTTCCTGCGTGTGCTCGAAGGAGTGGCCGTCGAAGCGCGGCTTCTCGGCGATGAAGAGCGACAGGCCCTTGTGCTTCTTCTTGGGGTCGGGATCGGTGCGGGCGAGGACCATGAGGATGTCCGCGTAGCCCGCGAACGTGCACCAGGTCTTGACGCCGTTGAGGAGCCAGCCGCCTTCGGTCCTGGTGGCGGTCACGACGATGCCGGCCACGTCCGAGCCGAAGTCGGGCTCGGTCACCGCGACCGCGTTCATCGCCTCGGCGGTGGCGAGCTTGGGCAGCCAGGTCTGCTTCTGGTCCTCGGTGCCGCCCTTGAGCAGCGCCTTGGCGAGGATCTCGGGGCGGGTGATGAGGCTGCCGGCGGCCGCGAGGCTGCCGCGCGAGAGCTCCTCGGTCACGATCACCATGCCCATGTTGTCGGGGTCGGTGTCGCTCTGGAACCCGCCGTAGCTCTCCGGGATCGAGAGGCCGAAGCAGCCGAGCTCGGCGAGGCCGTCGATGATCTCCTTCGGCACCAGCAGGTCGTGGCGGTGGATCTTCTCGGCGAGCGGCGCCACCTGCTCGCGGGCGAACTTGCGGAAGGTGTCGGCGATCGCCTGGTGGTCGCTGTCGTGCGCGGGGTCCGCGCCGCCGGGGAGATCGCGGAGCAGCTTGCCGATCTCGACGTAGCGCTCGGGGGCGAGGTTGGTGGTCAGGTAGGCCTGGACTTCCTTCGCCGCGAACGGGTCCGCGGTCACGCCGAACTCGGCGGGCCGCGCCTGCACCCGGCCGCGGATCGAGTGGAGGGCCTCGGCGAGGAAGAGTGCCGCCAACCGCGTCTCGAGCTCGGTGCCCTTGGCGCGGGCGTCGCGGACCGTCTCCTCGGCGGCGCCGAGCTCGGCGAAGATGTAGGCGAGGTCGTACGCGGCCACCTGGTGGACGTCGAGGGCATCCACGGAGAGCTTGCCGCCGGGGCTCGAGATCCGTGCTAAGTGCCGCGCGGCGCCCTCGGCGAGGGCCTTGGCGGCGGCGATGGCTCGGTCGGCGTGTTCCAGAAGCGCTACGGGTTGAGTCACGGGTCCTCCCGGGTCGGTGGGCGTTGGTCGACGGATCTTTGGCGAGGGTTCGGTCGGGGTCGTGCCTCGCGGCCGGAGCGGCTTACGAGGCCCCTCCGGCCCTGGGCTGGTGCCGCATTCCCCGCGCGCGGCGGCGGGGCCGGTCAGCCGACTGCTCGCGCTGTTCGTCGCGCCGCGCGTCGCGGCGCGGCGGCCTCAGGAATGAGAGGCGTCGCCGACCGGCTCCGAGAGCTCCACGAGCACGCCGCCGGTCGACTTGGGATGCACGAACGCAATTCGCTTGCCGTGCGCACCCATCCGCGGCACCTCGTCCACGAGCTTGACCCCCTGGGCCTTGAGCTCGGCGAGGCGCGCGTCGATGTCACGGACTTGCAGGCAGATGTGGTGGATGCCGGGGCCGCGCTTCTCGAGGTGCTTGGCGATCGGGCTCTCCGGCGAGGTGGGGAAGAGCAGCTCGAGGTTGGTCTCGCCGACCGCGAAGAACGCGGCGCGGACCTTCTGGTCCTCGACCTCCTCGATGTGCTCGGGGGCCTTGCCGAGCATCTTGGTGTAGAAGTCGATGGCCTCCTCGAGCCCGGACACGGCCACTCCGATGTGGTCGACCTTCTTGAACATGGGGCTCCTCCGTGCACGAGCCGGCGGGTCCCGCGGGTTTCCGATCGGGAGCGGCCCGTGACTCGAAAATGGCGCATCGCGTTACGACGTTCGCCAAGATACCGTTCGGCTCCTCCGCCCTTCAAGTCGCGCCGGATGGGGTCGGAGTGACCGTGGCCAACGCCCGCTCGCGGCGGGTTTCGAGGGCCAGGCACACCACGCCCGCCGCGGTCCGCACCAGGTAATAGGTGAGGAAGATCGCGAACGCGTAGGCCGCCGCGGCGGGCGCCATCGAGGTCCGCTCGGCGGCCAGGGTCATGATCAGGACCATGGTCCCGACGTTGCCGGGGCCGCTCGGCACCATCGCGCCGAGGCCGGAGCCCACCATGATGAAGGCGGTGTCGAGGACCGAGATCATCGGCTGGCCGAAGGCGCGGCTGAGCATCCGGTAGGAGGTGTTCACGAAGAAGAAGTCGAGCAGGCAGAGCGCCACCACGATCGCGCCGGCGGCGCCGCCGAGCGCCCCGAGCCCGGCGAGCGCGGTGAAGATGCCGTCGGCGAAGCGCTCGAGGGGCGACCGGGCTCGAACCGGCAGTCGCTCGATCACCCAGCAGGTCAGCGCCCGCACCCGGGCGGGGAAGAGCACGATCGTGGTGATGACCACGGCGATCGTGACCGCTACCGCGACGAGCCCGGTGACCACGCTCGTCGACCCGGCGACGTCGCGGGCGGTGAACGAGCTGGTCGCGAACAGCGTGAGCGCCAGGGTCAGCACCATGAAGACGTCGAGCAAGCGCTCGACCGCGATGGTCACGCCGATCCCGCCGAAGCCGAGCGCCGGCACCCACTTGCCGACCACCACCATCCGCACCAGCTCGCCCGAGCGCGGCACCAGGTTGTTGTAGAGGTAGCCGATCGAGAGCGCCGAGAAGAGCCGCGCCAGCGGCGGGCGCGGCGGCGCGAACAGGAACCGCCAGCGCACCGAGCGCCCGGCGAGGTGCGCCAGATGGAACGCGCAGCCGGCGGCAAACCAGCCCGACTTCGAGAGCGGGATCGCCCGCAGCAGCGCGAGCTGCTGATCGACGTCGGTGTGACGCGCTGTGATCGCGAGGAACACCGCGCCCAGGCCGAGGCCCACCCAGAAGAGCTTCCAGTTCACGGCGCGAGCATAGATGGAATCGCGCCGGGGGACGTGGCGGCGAGCGCGGCGCCGCCGTCGTCCCACGCCCACGGCCCGCGCTCGAGCAGGGCGCGCCACTCGGGGCCGAGCGGGGCCCGGAGCGTGAACGGATCGCCCGAGCGCGGATGGGGGACCGTGATCTCGAACGCGTGCAGCCACAGTCGGCTCACGCCGAGCCACTCCGCGACCGCACGGTTGTGCGCGCCCTTGCCGTGGGTGGTGTCGCCGACCAGCGGGTGGGCGGCGTGCCGCAGGTGGCGGCGGATCTGGTGGCGGCGGCCGGTCGTGGGGCGGGCCTCGACGAGCGCGTAGCGCGTGCTGGGGTGGCGCCCGTCGACGGCGAACGGCCACTCGACGCGCCCCAGTCGCGTCCAGCTCGTGCGCGCCTCGAGGAGTGGCTGGCCCGCCGCGGCGCGCTCGGGATCGCGGGCGAGCGGGTGGTCGATCACGCCACTCGCGTCGGGCCAGCCGCGCACCAGCGCCAGGTAGCGCTTTCCCACCTGGCCCGTGGCAAAGCACGCGGCCAGCGCACGGGCGTCGTCCGGCGAGCGCGCGAACACCACCACCCCCGAGGTCGCGCGGTCGAGGCGGTGGACCGGGTAGACCCGCTCGCCCAGCAGATCGCGCAGCCGCCCGAGCGCGGCGTCGCGCACCCCCGCGGCGAGACCGCTCGGGTGGACCAGCAGGCCTACCGGCTTGTCGATCGCGACGACGTGGTCGTCGAGGTGGAGGAGCGTGAGCGGGGCACTCATCGGTGGCCCGCAAGGTAGCTCGCTCCGTCCGGATCTCGTCCGAGCACCGGCGTGTTTGACCTGGCCCTGCGGCAATTGGGACACTTGTCAGGTTCAGCCCTCGAGTGGGGCGAACTTGGATCGAGGAGGGGAGCGTGAACGTGCGACGGACGCGGGGACGGGGTTGGGTGAGGTCGATCTTGACCGCGGGCCTGGTGCTCGGCGCTGGGCTCGGGGCGACGTGCGAGCCGACGCCGTGGCGCAGCGCGCTCTATCCCAGCGACTGGACGCCCGGGTACGCGGACTCGCAAGGCCGGTTCCTGCAGGACTTCTCGTACGCCGGCTACCACAACGGCGAGGTCGAGCCGCCCGCCAGCCCGCCGGGCGCGACCTTCGACGTGGTCACCGGATATGGCGCCGACCCCACCGGGACCACCGACTCCACCTCCGCGATCCAGCAGGCGATCGACGCCGCCGAGGCGGCGGGGGGCGGCATCGTCTCGATCCCCGCCGGCACCTATCGCTGCGACGGCACCCTCGAGGTCGCCGCGTCGCGCGTGGTGATCCGCGGCGCGGGCGAGGGCGTGAGCAAGATCTTCTTCACGCGCTTCGCCGGCATGGGCGACCGCGGCCACATCTGGATCCACGGGGCGGTGATCCGCGGCGCCGACCATGCGCTGGTGAGCGACGGCGCGCTCGGCTCGTTCGACGTGCTGGTCGGCGACGTGAGCGGGCTGGCGGTGGGCGACGACGTGAGCGTGGGCTGGGTGATCACGCCCGAGTTCGTCGCCGAGCACAACATGACGGGCACCTGGCAGGCGTTCAACGGCCAGTGGCAGTCGTTCTTCAAGCGCAAGATCGTGGCGATCACCGCGGTGCCGGGCGCCTGGAAGCTCACCCTCGACGTGCCGTTGCGCTATCCGGCGAAGCTACGCGACTCGGCGAGCGTGCGGCGCGAGACCGGCTGGGTCTCGGAGGTCGGGATCGAGAGCCTCTCGCTCGCCAACGCCGTGGCGTGGGCCGACGCCTGGACCGAGGTGCGCAACCACGTGGTCCTGCTCGAGGACGTGAAGGACGCGTGGGTCCGCCACGTCGCGAGCTTCGCGAGCCCTTACGCGCCCGCCGCCGGCTACCACCTCCAGAACGGCGGTCTCGACGTCCTCGAGTCGAAGCGGGTCACGATCACCGACACTACGCTCGAGAAGGCGCAGAACCGGGGCGACGGCGGCAGCGGCTACCTGTTCGAGATCTCGATGTCGAACGAGGTGCTGACGCGTGACGCGATCGCCCGCGACGGGCGCCACAACTTCATCCAGAACTGGGGCTTCGGCACCACCGGCTGCGTGTGGTTGCGGGTGCGCTCGAGCGGCAGCAAGTGCGGGCTGAGCCCGGACCTCAACATCTACACGCCGTGCTACTCGGAGTTCCACCACTCGCTGGCGACCGCCAACCTGATCGACTCGTCGGTCCTCGACGACGGCTGGAAGGCGGAGAACCGCGGGCTCGAGAGCACCGGCGCGGGGATCACCAGCACCCAGAACGTGTTCTGGAACGCGTCCGGCAGCGGGCTCGTCGAGTCGATGCAGTACGGCTGGGGATACGTGATCGGCACGCAGGGCGTGGTGGTCAACACCTCGCTGGCGCTCGGCAACGCCGCAGGCACGTCGCCGCAGGACTACGTCGAGGGCCAGAACACCGGC
>CAYMQR010000206.1:7312-8556 GCA_964392195.1 uncultured bacterium
GCGCGCCTCCGGCGCGCCGGTGTCGCTCGCTCAGCGAGCGCGCACCACCATCCGCGCGCCGCCCAGCGCGACCAGCACGCCCGCTCCCATCGCCGCCCAGGCGAAGGCCCAGTCGTCGAGCGTCGCGCTGGCGTCGCGTCGCGCGGGGTCGTCGAGCAGGGCACGCAGCCGCGCCACGCCGTCCTCGACCTGATCCCGCGTGCCGGCCACTTCCCAGGGCGCCGCCTTGGTCCGCCCGAGGACCAGGTACCAGTCGGCCCGCTTGCGCGTGGTCCGGGTGGGGTCGCGGGAGTCGGGGTTGCGCTCGTGACGCTCGACGACGCGGCTCGAGACGCCCTCGAGCGTGCCGATCGGGTCGAGCCCGAGCGTGGATCGGCCGAGCCAGCGGGTGGACTCGGCGGCGCAGCTCACCGCGGCGCTCGCGCCGCGGCTGCACCGCACCGTCGTCCCGCCGGCGGCGAACGCGCCGACCGTGGCCATGAGCGCCCCGAGCGCCACGACGAGCCCGCCGAGCGCCATCGCGCGCCAGCGGGGCGGCGCCGCCTGGATTCGCGGCCGCGACGGCATCGCGAGGCTCGCGCGCTCAGCCGCGCGTGCGCCGGCCGCGCCACAGCCCGGCCCACACCACGAACGGGTATACGAGCTGCGCGACGAAGCTCGCCGGAAGCTCGCGCAGCGGCTCGTCCTGCTCGTGGGGAAAGCGCGCGTCGTCCACGCCGGTCGGTGGGTAGACGTCGGCGTCGGGACAGGCGGTGCCGAACAGCCGGTCCCAGATCGAGAACGTGGTCGCGAAGTTGGTGTCGCGGTGCTCGGGGAGCACCGAGTGGTGGACGCGATGGCTCTGCGGCGTGACCAGCACGTAGCGGAGCCAGCCCAGGTTGGTGCGCACGTTCGCGTGATAGAAGCGCGTGAACGAGCTGCGGATCAGCGGGTAGGCGACGCTCAGCGTCAGCGGCGCGCCGAACAGCACGAACACCGTCAGGTGGAACGTCTCCTTGATCACCTGCTCGAGCGGGTGGTTGCGGAGGTCGGAGAGCAGGTTGAGCTCGCGCTGCGAGTGGTGCACCGCGTGCAGCGCCCACAGCGCCGGCACCTTGTGGCGCAGCCAGTGGTTGCCCCACCCGACGACGTCGTCGATCAGCACCGCCACGGCGAAACGCACGGCGGCGGGCCAGCCCGCCGCGATCTCTATCACCAGGAACGAGAGGTGCGCGCGGATGAACGCACGCAGCGCCAGCACGTAG
>CAYMQR010000207.1:0-8517 GCA_964392195.1 uncultured bacterium
CCCGCCGTCGATCGCGATCGACGCGCCGGTGATGTAGCCGGCGGCGGGTGACACCACGAACAGCACCAGGCTCGCGATCTCGCTCGGCTCGGCGATGCGCTTGATGGCGCTGCGCGCGAGCACGCGCTCGAGGTGGTCCGGGATGCGATCGGGCTGCACGCCCATGGGCGTGTCCACGTAGCCGGGACACACCGTGTTGGCCGTGATGCCGCGGGTGCCCCACTCGAGCGCCACGGTCTTGGTGAAGCCGATCACCGCGTGCTTGCTCGCGACGTAGGCCGCCGAGAGCGGCGCGCCGACCAGCCCGTGCGCCGACGCGATCGTGACGATGCGGCCGAAGCCTCGCTCGGACATCGCCGGCAGCACGCGCTGCGTGAACAGGAAGGTGCCCTTCAGGTTCACGTCGAGGACGTGGTCCCACTGGTGCTCGGCGATCGCGTCGACGCGCAGCATCGGCCCGGCGATGCCGGCGTCGTTGACCAGGATGTCGATCCGGCCCCACTGCGCCAGCGTGGCCTCGACCGCCGCGTCGACCATCGCCGAGCGGGTCACGTCGCAGAACCGCGCGACGCTCTCGCCGCCGTCGCGCTCGATCTCGCTCACGGTGCGCTCGGCGCCGCGCAGGTTGCGGTCGAGGACCACCACCCGGGCGCCCTCGGCCGCCAGGCACTGCGCGATCGAACGGCCGATGCCGCTCGCGGCGCCGGTGACGATCGCCACCCGCCCGCGAATGCCTTCGCGATTGTCACTGCTCGATGATTGGACCATCCGTGGAGCCTACGTCTGCGGTGCGTGGGTTCCAACCGTGAGCGGAGCGTCGTACGGTAGCCGGCGATGGCGATCTATTTTCCGCGCGGCTTCCACTCCGGCGAGCCGGTGCGAGTGGTCGGCGGCGTGACTGTGGTGCGGGGTGCGCTAGCCCGCCAGCCGGCCGGGCTCGTCGTGGTGGCGAGCCCGCGGACCCTCCTCGGCGCCCCGGCGAGCGCCGCCGCGCGCGCGGCGCTCGCGGCGTTCGGCGCCGAGGCCGCACGGCGGGTGCGCAAGGTCCCGCGTGGGGCGGGCGAGCTCCACGAGCTCGCCGGCGACGCCGCGAGCGGGCGCTGGCTAGCGTTCCTCGAGGTCGAGGCTGGATCCCGCGCCGAGGCGGAGCTGCCGCGGCTCGTCGAGCGGATCGCCGACTTCGCGGCGCGCCGCGGCGCGCGCGAGATCGCGCTCGCGCCGCTCGGACGCGACCCGGCGTCGGCGCGCGCCCTGGTCGACGCGCTTCGCGGCCGGCCGGTGCCGCCGCGCTGGATCGTGGTGGTGCGGGAGCGGGCTCAGTTCGAGGCCGCTGCGGCGCTCGGCGCCGGCGAAGCGTCCCCGACCTCGCCGTAGATCCGCCGCCACACCTCGAAGATGCGCAGGCTCCGCGCGCCCCACTCGGCCTCGAGGCTCGCGAGCGTGGTGGCGGCGCCGGGGGGACGGGGCACGTACGGCATCGGCCACGGCCAGATGGAGGTGAGGAGCCGCCGGTTCCGCGCGACCTCCGCGGACTGCTCGCGGGTGTAGAAGAACCTCCAGGTGAGCCGCTCGTCGTCGGGCAGCTCGGCGAGGCCGCTCTCGTTCCGCGCTGCGTGGGGGAAGCGCTCGTACCAGCGCGGATCGGCGGGCAGCCGCACGCCGCCGGCGAGGTGCGGGAGCGCGAGGAACGCGATCGACAGCGCGGCGGTGGCGGTCGCGGCGCCGCGGGCTCGCGGGCCGCGGCGCGCGGCGAGCTCCTCGAGCGCGATCCCGATCCACACCCCCCACGGTACGAACATCAGCAGCACCGTGCTCATCTTGAGCTCTTCCCAGTTCTCCTGGAACGCGAGGAAGAGCCAGAAGAGTCCCACCCACGCCCACGTCAACGCGGCGAGGCGCCGATCGCGGCGCGCGATCAGCGCCGCACCCACCACCGCGAGTGCGCACGGCACCGCTCCGTAGCAACGCAGGAACACCAGCGGCAGCGACAGCACCGTGGGGAAAGCGAAGTGCGGCGTGCGCACCCACTCGGAATGGAACGGGCGGTTGAGGAGGCCGTTGAAGGGAAACCTCAGGCCGAAGAAGTGATGCGGGAAAAACGGCCGGAAGCCCTCGAAGTGGGCGTACTGGGTGGGGTTCGCGAGCGGGTCGCCGTAGGCATAGCTCTTCCACGCCATCACTGGCGCGATGGTGACGAGCGCGCCCACGGTGAAGAGCGCGAGCGCGCGCCACCGCTCGCGCTCGGTGGCGAGCCACACGAAGAGCGCGGGCACGAAGAAGATGCTCATGTCGCGCACGCCGCCGAGGACGCCGAGCACCATCCCCGCCGCCAGCCATGACGGCCGGGGCTGGAGCAGCAGCACGAAGAGCAGCGCGATCAGCGAGAGGCTGACGAGTCCCGGGTTGAGCGTGCCGAGGGCGAAGCTCATCGGGTTGAGCGCCGTCAGCACGCCGAGCGGCAGCGCGATCACCCCGCGCACGCCGGCCGCCTCGATGGCGAGGAACGCGAGCATCGCGGCCAGCCCGAGCCCGATCGCATGGAACACCCGGTAGCCCGCGCGTCCCAGCGCCAGGAACCCGAGCGCGTGGTGCACTCCCGAGCCCACCTGCTGGTCCTTGGTGGCGATCCGGAACGTGTCCGGCTGGACCAAGTCGTGGGGGAGCCGCTCCGGCTGCCGCGCGACGTAGAGCGGCGAGCCGTCGACGTCGACGAACTCGACGGCCGTTCCCGCGATCAGCGCCGCGGGGACGGCGATGTACGTGTCCCAGTAACCGGTGGTCGGGCCGCGGTAGGTGACGAACGCCACCACCGCGACGGCGAGGGACGAGAGCGTGGCGGTGGCGCGGAGCGGTCGGGACACGAACGGGTCTCGCGATCCGCGCGACACCCGCGCGGATCACGAGATTCAACCATGCGCCGCCGGAATCAGCGAACCGGCGCGCGCACCAACCCGACCACGACGCCCTGCACGTCGACCTCATGGGTCACGATGGGGGCGTAGCGCGGGTTCTCGGCCACGAGCCGGAACTGGTCCGCGTCCTTGTAGAAGCGCTTGAGCGTGGCCTCGCCGTCGGGCAGGAGCGCGACCACGATCTCGCCGTTGCGGGCCGCGCTGCGCTTCTCGACGATGACGAAGTCGCCTTCGAGGATGCCCGCGCCCGTCATCGAGTCGCCGCGCACCTGGAGCGCGAAGCGGCCGCTGCCCTCCACGAGCGCCGGGACGTCGAGCGAGTCCTGCTGCTCGATGGCCTCGATGGGCCGCCCCGCGGCGATCCGCCCCGCCAGTGGCAGCACGCCGGGACGATCGGGCTCGCCGGTGTCGGGATCGATCACCTCGATGGAGCGGGCGAGCCCCGGATCGCGCGTGATCGCGCCCTTCTTCTCGAGCGCGCGCAGGAACCCGTGGACGCCGTTGGTGGAGCGGATCCCGAACCTGTCGCCGATCTCGCGGACCGACGGCGGCACGCCCTTGTCGCGGATGCGCGCCCGGATGAACTCGAGGATCTCTTGCTGACGCGGGGTGAGGTTCATACGAGATCCAGCGGCGCTTCGTCGGCGCCGACCGGCGACCGGCTGCCCGCCAGTTCGAGCAACTCTCCCTGCGGCTGCGCGCCCTCGGCCACCCGCTTCTTGCGCCGCTTGGTCCAGTTGCGCGCCTGGCGCAGCGCCGCGCGCTTCGAGTCCCGCTCGACCTGGCCGTCGACCACGAAGCGCCGGCACGACAGGCACTTGCTCATGACGGTGCCGTCCGGGAAGCGCAGCACGAAGAGGTGCTTCTGGCCGCACTGGTCGCACGGGAACGGCCCACCCGAGGAGCGCCGGGCCGGCTTGGCGCGGCTCTCGGTGGCGGGCTCGGCGAGCTGGACCTCCGGCTCGTCCGGTGCCGGCTCACCGATGCCGGTGGCGGGATCGACGATCCAGCGGCGCCCCGTCACCAGGTTGCGCGTGACGAGGATGCGTCCCTGCGCGCCGCGGACCCGAACGCCCTCGACCTTCATCCCCATGTGCTTCAGCTCGCTGTGAGTGGCCACTGAGTGAGTGTTCATGGTGAACGCGAGTTTAGTGGACGAGCGTTCACCATGTCAAGCGCTTCCGCACGCCGCCCGTAACGCCGCGGGCCGATTGGTGATGATCCCGCTCACCCCGGACCGGATCAGCCCCCGCGCGAGGTCCGGGTCGTCCACCGTCCACACCAGCACGCCAAGCCCGAGCGCGCGCGCCTCGCCGAGGAGCGCGTCGTTCACCAGGCTCGCTCCCGGGTGGACGTGCGAGGCGCCCACGCGGCGCGCGTCGCCGGCGAGGTCGGCGATCGGGTCCTCGTAGAGCAGCCCGATCGGCAGCTCGGCGTCGGCGGCGCGGAGCGCCACGAGCGCGTCGAGCTTGAAGGACGAGATCAGCACCCGGTGGGCGGTGCCGGTCGCGCGCACCACGTCGGCCACGGCGGGCTCGAGCCCCACGCCGGGACGCCCCTTGAGCTCGACGTTGATCGGCACGCGCGGCGCGATGCGCGTCAGCACCTCGCGCAGCGACGGCACCCCCTCGGTGGCGAAGCGCGGCTCGAACCAGCCGCCCGCGTCGAGCGCCGCCAGCTCGCTCGCGCTCTTCTCCCACACGTGGCCCGCGGCGCCGGTGGTCCGCATCAGCGTGCCGTCGTGAATCACCACCACCTCCCCGTCGCGCGCGAGCCGCACGTCGAGCTCGATCGCGTCGGCGCCCTGCCGGACCGCCTCCTCGAACGCCGCCATGGTGTTCTCGGGGCGGTCGAAGGATGCGCCGCGGTGCGCGATCCAGCGGAACGAGTGGTCGTCGAAGAGGGAGGCCATGTCGGATTGACTCCGTGGAGAGGGCTTCGTTATCTGCATCCGATCACCGCGCCACGGGAGCGCGAGGGACGGATGCCATGCCGATCTACGAGTTCTACTGCGAACGCTGCCACACGATCTTCAACTTCTTCTCGCCGGGCGTGAACACCACCAAGACGCCGCTCTGTCCGCGCTGCGAGAAGACCACGCTCAAGCGCCAGATGTCGCGCTTCGCGATGGTGAAGCAGGTGGGCGACGCGGGCGCTGGCGCGGCCGCGGACGAAGCCGGCCCCGGCACGCCCGACGAGGCGCGCATGGAGCGCGCGATGGAGGCGTTCGCGCGCGAGGCCGAGACCATGAACGAGGACGACCCGCGCGCCGCGGCGCAGATGATGCGGCGCTTCTCCGAGGTGGCCGGGATGCCGATCGGCCCCGGCATGGAGGAGGCGCTGCGCCGCATCGAGGCCGGGGAGGACCCGGACGCGGTCGAGTCGGAGATGGGCGATCTCCTCGAGGGCGAGGACCCGTTCGGCGCGCCCGGGGAAGGAGCGGTCGGCGACCCCGGATCGGGCAAGCGCGCCACGCTAGCGCGCAGCCGTCCTCCGGCCCGCGACGAAAAGCTCTATACACTGTGAATCACCGTTCGACGTCCGCGCGCCACACCCGGGAGCGCCGTCTCATGAAACGACTCCTCGCCGCCTGGTCGACTCCGATCGCCGCCGTGCTGCTCGCCGTGTCGTGCGGAGGAGGTGGCGGCGGGGGCGGCGGCGGAGGCGGTGGTGGCGGCGGCGGAGGAGGAGGTCAGCCGCTCGGCACGCCCAACGGCTTCGAGCTGGTCGAGCTCGGCAGCTTCCCGATCGACCAGTCCGTGCAGGCGGGCGGGCGCTCGTTCGCGGCGACCGCGCCGATCTCCGCCACCTTCGCGAGCGACACGGTGTCGTTCGCGATGCTCACCGACCTGACCGGCAGCGGGCCGAGCGACCGCCTCGGCACGATCGCCGACGTCATCAGCCCGAGTGGCGCGCTGCTCACGCCGGGCAACGACCTCGACTCGTTCCAGTCCGGCCCCCTCGAGCCGAGCTTCGACTACGGCGCCAACGGCCTGCTGATCCCGAAGTCTCCCGAGCTGCTGCCGCAGGCCGGCACCTACACCTTCCGGGTGATCCGCGACGGCAGCCAGACGGGGCGCTCGGTGCCGGTGGCGATCGCGGTGCGGCGCGGCGCCAAGGTGGGCCGTCGCATCCCGTGCAACGTGTTCGTGCACGACTTCTCGGGGCTCGCGCCCGAAGACCTCGGCGGCGTGATGGACCGGATCGACGAGATCTACGCGCAGGCCGGGCTCACCCTCGACCCGATCGCGTTCTTCACCGGCGGCGACGCGAGCAACGCCGTGATCACCAACCCCGGCGATCCGGACTCGAATCTGCCGTCGCTCCTCTCCATCGCCCCGCCGCAACCGAACGCGCTCACCTTCTGGCTCGTCGACGACGTCACGAGCGAGGGCGTCGACAGCGACCTCACGCTCCTCGGCCTGGCGATGGGCATTCCCGGCTCGTACGGCTGGCGGCGCCCGACCGACGACGGCGTGCTGATCTCGGTGACCGGTCACACCGGCCCGCTCGGCCTGGTGGTCGACGCCGAGCTGCTCGCGGTGACGATGGCCCACGAGGGCGGCCACTGGCTCGGCCTCAACCACACCACCGAGGCCGACGGCAGCGCGCACGATCCGATCACCGACACTCCCGAGTGCTTCCTCAGCGCGGACGCCGACGGCAACGGCCGCCTCGACCCCGAGGAGTGCCCGGATGCTCCCAACCTGATGTTCTGGACCGGCTTCTCGAACGACGAGCTCACCGGTGACCAGGACGTGGTGCTGCAGCGCAACCCGATCGCGGTGCCTTGAGCCGCATGGCGGCCCACTTCCCACTCAGCGAGGTTCCGATGAAGCGCGTGAAACTGGTGGCGCTGGTGATGATGGGCAGCACGCTGGTGTTCTGCTCGACCACCCACGGCGGCGAGGACACCACCTCGCGGGTGCGTGGGCGGCTGAGCCAGGGCTACGAGTCGGCGCCGAGCGCGTCGGAGCTCGAGGCGCTCGGCCCCGGCGTGGACAAGGCGCTGATCGAGATCTACCGCGACCCGGCGAGCCCGATGCTGCAGCGGATGCGGGCGCTCGACCTGCTCGCGAGCTATCCGTCCGAGGACCTCAAGACGCTCCTCGACGCCGAGTCGGCGCGCACCGACCTGCCGCCCGCGCTGGCGCGGCGGCTGCTCGCGGTGTCGATCCGCGCCTTCGGTGAGCGCGAGCCGGCGGTGGCCGAGCGGGTGTGGATCGCCAACTCGGCGAGCAAGGACGCCACCGTCCGCTACGACGCGGCGCAGGCGCTCGGCAAGCTGAAGCAGCCGAGCCGCGAGCTGCTGCGCGTGGCGCGCGAGCGCGCCACCACCGAGACCGACCAGGCGGTGCGCGGCGAGCTCGACAAGCGCATCGCCGCCGCCGAGCCGCGCTGAGGCCGCGCAGCGCCGCGGGCCCGCCGCTCCACCTCCCCTGCGCCGCCGCCGCTCCCCCCCCTCGGAGGGGCACGCGCCGCGTGCCCGCCGACACGCCTCGACGCCGGCATCGGCCCCGCCGTCGTTCGCTGTACGCCCGGCTGGGCTCCGAAATCCTTGCTAGCGACCACTAGCAAGATTTGCTACAAACCACGCGCAGATTTTGCTGCTAACCACTAGCAACGAGGCCGATCGCGATGCCCAAGCGCCCCGAAAAAGCGCCCGAACCCGCCACTTTCGGCGCCTACCTGCGCTCCCGACGCAAGCAAGCGCACCTCAGCCTCGCCGCGGTGGCGGAGAAGGCCCAGCTCTCCCACCAGTACCTGAGCCAGGTCGAGCGCGACGTCGGTCCGGCGCTGCGCCGCGAGCACTGGGCGGCGCTGGTCGCCGCCATCCCGGGCCTCACGATCGCCGGCCTCGAGCGCTTCGCCGCGCGCACCCGCCCGCTCGAGATCGACCTCAGCGAGGCGCCCGCCGACTACCTCGAGCTCGCGGTCGCGATCGCCGAGCGGGTCCGCCAGCGTGACCTCGCGGCCGACGAGCTCGCGACGCTGATCGGCCTCGCGGTTCGCGGCGACGTCGCGCGGGGGTGAGCGCCGCTCTTTCGCGCCAGCGGGCGCGCTCCAGCGCATACGTGGAGCGTCGTCGCACCGTCGACGACCGGCGCGGGTCGCCGGGTAGCCTGGCGGGACCAGAGGAGGTGTCGAGATGCGCTACCGAGGGAGCTGTCACTGCGGTCGGATCGCGTTCGAGGTGGAGGGCGAGATCGAGAGCGTGCTCGCGTGCAACTGCTCGATCTGCTCGCGGAAGGGCTCGCTCTTGTGGTTCGTGCCGCGCGACAAGCTCGAGCTACGGACGCCCGAGGGCTCCGCGGCGACCTACATGTTCAACAAGCACGTCATCGAGCACCGCTTCTGCCCCACCTGCGGGATCCATCCGTACGCCGAGGGCACCGATCCGAAGGGCAACCGCATGGCGGCGATCAGCGTGCGCTGCCTGGAGGACGTCGACCTCGCCGCATTTCCGGTCCGCCACTTCGACGGCCGCGCGATGTGAGCGGGCGGCGGGGCTCGCCGCCACGGAGGACCCCGCAAGCTCCAGCTTCGACCCACGAGTGAGCACTGCACCGCCCCGTTGCCGCCGGAGACGCGGGCGGCGCGCATC
>CAYMQR010000208.1:0-8491 GCA_964392195.1 uncultured bacterium
CAGGCCGACGTGGCCCTCGGCCAGCCGAGCTTCGTCGCCAACATCCTCAACCAGACCTCCAGCCAGAGCCTCTACTTCCCGTACGACGTCGCGCGCGACCCGTCGGTCGGCAACACCCGGCTCTACGTGGTGGACAACTTCAACAACCGGGTACTCGGCTACGAGTGCGCCGGCAGCAACTGCGTGCTCGGCAACGCCGCCGCCGCGGCGAAGGTCTTCGGCCAGAGCGACATGGCCGGGTTCTACGCCAACGGCGGGGTGGGCGGCGCCGTCACCGCGAGCACCTTGAGCTCGCCGCGGGGCGTCGCCGTCGACGCCTCCGGCACCCTCTACGTCGCGGACACCTCCAACAACCGCGTGCTCGTCTACCAGAGCCCGTGGACCGACGCCGCCGCCGACGTCGTCATCGGCCAGACCGGCATGGGGGCGTCGTCGGCGGGCTCGACGCTCGCCAAGCTGCGCGCGCCGGAGGGCGTGTTCGTCGACGCGGGCGGCGCGCTGTGGGTGGCCGACACCGGCAACCACCGGGTCCTCAAGTTCACCACCATCGCCACCGGCGCCACCGCGTCGTTCGCGGTGGGCGGCTCGGGCGCGGCGAGCGCCACCACGATGTCGGGGCCGAAGGACGTCGCCGTCGACGCCTCGGGCTGGCTCTTCGTCGCCGACTGGGGCTTCAGCCGCGTGCTCGGGTTCGCGGCGCCGGGCTCCGGCGCCGCCGCGAGCGTGGTGCTCGGCCACGGCGGCAGCTTCACCAACGGCACCGCCAACCAGGGCGGGGTGAGCGCCGGCAGCCTCGGCCTCCCCGAGAAGCTCGGCTTCGACGCGAACGGCCGGCTGTGGGTGGCCGACACCGGCAACCACCGCGTCCTCGAATACGACAACCCGCACGCGGCCGGCAACGCGACCCGCGTCTTCGGCCAGGCCGACCGCAACCAGACCCCGACCTTCGCCACCAACGTCATCGACGCTCCCGACGGCTTCCCCAACGCGCTCGGCATGAACGGACCGCGCGGCATGGCCTTCGACGGCAACGGCACGATGTGGCTGTGCGACCGCGACTCGAGCCGCGTGCTCTCCTTCGACGGCCCGCTCGGCGGCACCTCGGCGGCGCTCGTCGCGGACCGCGCGCTCGGCAAGAGCGTGTTCGTGGACGTGGCGGCGAACGTCGCCACCTCGCGCTCGATGAACAACCCCACCGGTGTCGCGATCGACCGCTCGGTGACGCCCAACCGGGTGTGGGTCGCCGACATCGGCAACAACCGGGCGCTCGGCTTCCCGTCGTCGTCCCCGGCGCCCACCAGCCAGGCGGCGAGCGAGGTCCTCGGGCAGTCGAGCTTCACCGTCAGCGCGACCAACGCGGGCATCAACGGCTCGCTGCAGAACGCCGCCAACGCGGTGGCGAGCGCCAGCTCGCTCTTCTACCCGGAGGGCGTGGCGGTGGACAGCGTCGGCAACGTCTACGTCGCCGACACCTCGAACAGCCGCGTGCTCGGCTACGACGACCCGTTCGCCCGCGACACCGCCGCCGACACGGTCCTGGGACAGACCGGCTTCACGGCCCGCAACCCGCACTACCCGTACGGCAACGCGGCGAGCCTCGCCGGGCCCCGCGGCCTCGCGATCGCCCCCGGCGACGACCTGTGGGTCGCCGACACCCTCGACCACCGGGTGGTGCGCTTCGCCAGCGCGCCCGACCAGCCGGCCACGGGTGGCACCGCCAACCTGGTGCTGGGCCAGAGCGGGTTCGCGTCGTCGCAGACGTTCCCCGCCTACACGCCGGCGTGCAGCGCCACGCGCATGAACGCGCCGGGGGGTGTCCACGTCGGGCCGAGCGGGCGCGCCTATGTCGCCGACTCGATGAACCACCGGGTGCTGGTGTTCGAGCCGCCGTTCTCGAACGGAATGGCGGCGGACTTCGTGATCGGCCAGGCCAACCTGACGAGCTGCAACGCCAACCGTGGCGGCGGCGCCACCGCCTCGACGCTCAGCGAGCCGCGCGCCGTGCTCGAGGACGACGCCGGCAA
Organism: uncultured bacterium; assembly: GCA_964392195.1. Classification (GTDB taxonomy): domain Bacteria; phylum JADJOY01; class JADJOY01; order JADJOY01; family JADJOY01; genus JADJOY01. The sequence goes on from CAYMQR010000208.1 coordinate 2,025, forward strand.
CCTCTACGTCGCCGACTACGGCAACAACCGCGTGCTGGTCTACGAGACGCCGTTCGCCGGCGGCGACTTCGCGGCCGACGAGGTCATCGGCCAGCCCGACTTCACCAGCAACACCTACCTGCCCGCGGGCCCCGACAGCCTCTACAACCCGTCCGGGCTGGCGATGGACGACGCGGGCCACCTGTTCGTCGCCGACCGCGAGGGCAGCCGCGTCACCCGCTACGTCGTGAACGGGACGCCGACGGTGCTGCTCGACCCGATCCCGCAACCGATCGTCGCCGGCCAGTTCCTGTCGCTCTCGGGCGCCGGCTTCACCGCGGGCTCGGTGATCCAGGTGTTCGTCGCCACCTCGTCCGGCATCCAGAGCTACGGCCCGTACACGCCCAACAACTGGGCCACCGGCTACCTGGTGTGGCTGGTCGATCCCGCCATCCAGCTCGGCGTCGGCTTCGCGACGATCGTCGTCGTCAACACCGACCAGGGCTACATCCAGTCGAACCCCGAGGGCCAGCTCCTCTACGGCGACCCGGCCCGCAACATGCCGACGATCACCTCGGTGGGCGGCGTCTCGCTGTCGCCGGCCGACCCGTCGGTGCCGCTCGCCAACGTCACCACCCAGCTCGCCCAGGGTGCGGCGGTGACGATCGGAGGCACCGGCTTCTCGAACCCGCTCGTCAACCTCTACACCGCGCAGGGCAACCTCGGACCGCTGACGCCGCAGGGCGGCGGCACGTCCACCCAGCTCCGCGTCACCATCCCCGCCGGCGCGCCGACCGGCCCCGGCTCGCTCGAGGTGGTGAACGCGCCCTACACCGGCAACGTGAAGTCGAACGCGGTGTCCGTCCCGATCGGCGAGCGGCTCGACATCACCTCGGTCAGCCAGACCGGCAGCACCGTCACCGTCGACGGCGGCGGCTTCTCGACGCTGACCGTGATCAACCTGTTCGCCGGCAACGGCGCGGGTGGCGTGACCAACCTCGGCGGGCTCGACGGAAGCGGCGCCGGCAAGGTGCCGATCACGTTCGTGTCGAGCAGCCGCTTCACGTTCACGGTGCCGGCGGGCGCCAGGTCGGGCAAGGCCTTCGTCGAGGCGCTCAACCCGCCCTTCATCCCCACCAGCTCGACCGGCAACGACCCGCAGGGCGCCTTCACCGTGACCGCGCCCTGACCGCCGCGCCGAGCGGCGACCGCGCGGCGAACCGCCGAGCGCGGGGGTGATTTGTTGACGCCCGCGGAAGCTGCCTGGTACCGTCGAAGACAGGGACCGGGGCCAGAGCCCTGGCTGGAAATATCATGAATCAAAGACATTTTTCATGGATCGCTGACACCTCTTCGTGGCTCGTGAGGGTCCGCGCCGGGGCTCGCTCGGCTTCCACCGCGCTCGTGGTGGCGCTGGTCGCCGCGCTGGCGCTGGCGGGCTCCGCGAGCGCCGCGGTCGTCACCGACACCCTCGATCCGATCCCCGGCACCACCAACCAGGCGCCGCTCAACCTCACGCAGACCGCCCCCGCGCCCGCCGGCCCGGTCAACCAGACGATGACCGTGCAGAGCGGCAGCACGATCGACGTGGCGTACGACACCAACACCGGCGTGCTGACCGTCACCAACGCCAACCTGATCGGCAACAACCTCACCTTCACGTTCGGGCCGTTCATCCACCCGTGCGTCCGCAACGCGGTGGTGAGCATCGACACCACGAGCGTCGAGTACCCGCCACAGGGCCAGGTCGACAACCAGGGCAACTTCTCGATGCTGGTGCCGGTCAAGTTCTCGGGGAAGGTCGGCAACAACTGCAACGGCGACGAGGTCCAGTACAACCAGACGGTGAACACCCCGATGCAGGGCAACTTCACCTACGACCCCGAGTCGGGGCTCATGCAGCTCACCGACTTCGAGACGGTCGGCACGATCCCACCGATCACGTTCAACTACTCGACCTTCACCTACCAGCTCAGCGGCACCGTGATGTTCAACTTCTCGGGCGGCGTGAGCCTCGACGCGCTGCCGAGCGCGCAGCCCGTGGGGAGCGCGATCTCGCTCACCGGCGCCGGCATCACCGCGGGCTCGCTGCTCAAGATCTTCGTCGCCACCTCGAACGGCGTGGTGGACGTGATCCCCAACGGCCTCGCTCCCACCGCGACCACCTACGCCACCTGGAACGGCACGCTGCCCTTCCCGTGGCCGGTGGGCGGCCAGAGCGCCAACATCCTCGGCAACGGCTTCATCTCGATGTTCCTGGTGCGCTCCGACAAGGGCTTCGACTCGAGCAACCTGCAGGGCGCGGTGCTGCTCGGCAACGCCGGCCTCGGGGTGCCGAGCATCACCCAGCTCGGCGGCATCGACCTGAGCGCGACCAGCGCCGAGCTCTCGATCGCCACCGCCAACGTGGAGGGCGTGATCGCGCGCGGCGCGCCGCTCACGATCACCGGCACCGGGTTCGAGAGCCCGGTGGTCAACATCTTCACCGCCAGCGGCAACGTCGGCCCGCTCACGCCCACCTCGTCGACGGGCACGTCGGTGACCGTGGACATCCCGAGCGACGCGCCGATCGGCCCCGGCTCGGTGCAGGTGGTGAACGCGACCGGCAGCTTCTTCGCGTCGAACGCGGTGTCGATCCCGATCGGCGAGCTGGTGACGATCACCGGCGTGCAGGTGGACGGCGACACCATCACGGTGAACGGCACCGGCTTCAACTCGCTCACGGTGATCAACCTGTTCGGGGGAAGCGGCGGCGACGTCGTCAACGCCGGTGGGCTGAACGGCGGCTCGCCCAACATCCCGCTCACGATCGTCGACAACACCCAGTTCACGTTCACGCGCCCCAACGGGCTCGACGCCGGCAACGCCTTCGTCGAGGCGATCAACCCGCCGTTCATCCCGTTCGCGTCCTCGGGCACCAACCCGGCGGGGGCGTTCGTCCTGCCGTGAGCGGGGTCGCCGGCCGCTGATCGAGGACCCGGCCTTTACGGCCGGACCTCGATCGAGCACGGTCCGGGGCGGGGCCTCGCGCCCCGCCCTTTCTCGTCCGCGCCGCCGCGCGATCTCCCGCGACCGACCATGGACGGCTACCGCGTACGCCTGAGCCACGTCAGCCGCTCGTACCTCATCTACCCGAGCCCGTGGCGCAAGCTCGCGGCGCTGCTGCTCGGGCCGCGCCTCGGCGGCAAACCCGCCCGGATCACCGCGGTCCGCGACCTCTCGTTCGAGCTCGGCCCCGGCGAGGCGCTCGGCCTGATCGGGCCGAACGGCGCGGGCAAGTCGACGCTGCTGAGGCTGGTCGCGGGGATCGAGATGCCGAGCGCGGGCACCGTCGAGGTGCGCGGCCGGCTCGGCTCGATCCTCGAGCTCGGGGCGGGGTTCCACCCCGACTTCACGGGCATCGAGAACGCCCGGCTCGGCTGCTCGCTGATCGGCCTCGGCAACGACGAGACCACCGAGGTGCTGCCGAGGATCCGCGAGTTCTCGGGGCTCGGCGACGCGATCGACTACCCGATCCGCACCTACAGCTCGGGCATGTTCCTGCGGCTGGCGTTCAGCGTCGCCGCGCACGTCTCGCCCGACGTGCTGCTCATCGACGAGATCCTGTCGGTGGGAGACGCCGAGTTCCAGAACCGCTGCGTCAAGAAGATCGACGACTTCCGCTCGGCCGGCGTGACGCTGGTGTTCGCCAGCCACGACCTCGCGACGCTCACGCGGATCTGCGACCGCGCGCTGCTCTTGCGTCGCGGCGGCGTCGAGGCGGAGGGCCCGCCCGAGCTGGTGTGCCGCACCTACCACGCCATGGTCGCGCGCGGCGCCTTCGAGCACGACCGCGCCGCCGACTACCGCTCGACCGACACCGTGGGCCAGGGCGTCACCGACCACGGCACCTTCGAGGCGCTGGTCGCGTCGGTGGAGCTCCTCGATCCCGCGACCCAGGCGCCGCTCTCCACCTGGGCGAGCGGCTCGCGGGTCACGATCCGCGTCCACGCGCTCTTCAGCCGCCGCGTCGCCGAGCCGGTGATCGGCATCCTGCTCAAGAACCGGCTCGGCATCGAGGTGTTCGGCACCAACACGCTGCTGCGTGGCCTGGATCTCCCGGCCGGCGAGGAGCGCTCGGCGGTGACCGTCGACTTCACGGTGGCGCTGCCGCTGGGCGAGGGCGAATACGTGCTCACCGCGGCGGTCCACAGCACCTACAACGAGAACTACCACTGGGCCGAGGGCGTCCGGACCATCCCGGTGGTGACCGCGGCACCGTCGAGCCGAGGGCTCCTCGACCTGCCGTGCGAGATCACCTGGCACGCCGAGCGGCTCGCCACCCGCGCGTACGGCGAGCGGCTCGAGGGCTCGGTGGCCGGCAAGGTCGGAAGCCGGGTCGAGGTGGGCAACCCGGCACACCGCGCGTTCCTCGTCGACGGCTGGTACGACGCCGAGGACTGGGGCGCCGCGGGCGCGGTGCGCTGGACCCGCAAGGAGGCGCGGCTCTTCCTGCGCGTCCCGGTCGAGGCGAGCGCGCTCCACGTCGAGGGCTCGAACCCGGACCCGGCGCGCTGGCCGATGACCGGCACGATCCGCATGTGCGGCGTCGAGCTCGGCCGCTACGACCTCGCCGCGGGCCCCGCGGGGACGGCGCGCGTGCCGATCCCGAGCGAGCTGCGCGGCACGGTGGTCGAGGTGGACATCGTCGCCGACCAGCTCCAGCAGCCGAGCGTGCTCCTCGGCGTCGACGACCACCGCATGCTCGGCGCGGCGCTCAAGCGGGTCTGGGCCGAATGACGGCCGGTGCCAGCGCGCTCGCCGGCAAGCGCATCCTGTTCGTCGCCCCGCGCTACCACGCCTCGATCGTGGGCGGCGCCGACCAGTACACCCGCGCGCTGGCGTGGGAGCTGGCGCGGGCGGGCGCGAGCGTACGCGTCCTGACGTCGCGGACCCTGGCGTTCCGCGCGCGCGGCGAGCTCGGCATCGAGTGGCGGGACGAGCTGCCCGCGGGCGACGACGAGGTCGACGGCATCCCGGTGCGGCGCATCGGTGCGTGGTCGCCGCCGCGCCGCTGGGCGGAGCGGGCGAGCGCCCGCGTCCGCGCCCAGCTCGAGCGTGACACCGCGGCGGCGCTGCGCGGTCTCGGCCGGCTCGCCTTCGGCGCCGGCTGGTACGACCCCGAGCCGTGGGGCGAGAACCGCTCGGGACGCTGGTCGAACGGCGCCGGCGAGATCGCGCTGCCCGAGGCACCCACCACGGGGATGACGATCGAGGCGCTGAGCCTGACCGAGCAGCGGGTGAGCGTGGTGGGCGTTCGCGGCGCCACGCGCGAGACGCTCGGCTCGTTCGAGCTGCCCCGCGAGCGGTGGAGCGAGGTCTCGGTCGAGTGGGACGCGCGCGGCTTCGACACGCTCTCGATCGAGGGCGGCCACACCTTCGTTCCCGGCCCGCAGGACCCGCGCACGCTCTCGTTCGTGGCGAGCGCGATCGCGGTCCGCCGCGCCGACGGCAGCGCCGCCACGCTCGCCGCCCGCGATCGCCGCGCCGAGGTCCTCGACGCGCTCGACGACGAGTCGTTCGCGCGCGCGTGGCGGCCGCTCGTGGAGCGCCGCTCGCGCGCGCTCGGGCGCACCTACGCGGCGTTGCGCGGGCCGCTCGCGCCGGCGCTCGCGGCGGCGTGCTTCCGCGAGGCGCGGCGCGCCGACGCCATCGTCGCGAGCGGCTTTCCCTTCGGGACGATGCGCCTGGCGCTGGCGGCGGGCCGGCGCGCGCGCGTACCCGTCTACGCGCTGCCCTTCTTCCACGATCGCGACCTCACCCACCACTGGCGCCACCTCTACGGGGCGCTGCGCGGCGCCACCGCGACCCTCGCGCTCTCGCGCTTCCACGAGCGGCACGTCGCCCGGTCGCTCGGCGCGCGCACCTGGTACGTGGGCGCGAGCTCGCCCCACTGGTCGCTGGGCCGCGCGCTGCCCGAGGCGCCCGCCGCCGGGACGAGCGAAGCGGGCGGCGCCCCCGCGGGTGCGCTGCGCGTCGCGTTCGTGGGCCGCCTCACCCACTCCAAGGGTGTCGCGACCGCGGTGGACGCGGTGCGGCTGCTGCGCGGGCGCGGGCTCGACGTGCGGCTGTGCGTGATCGGCCCCGACGAGAGCCACGCGCTCGACGCCGAGGACGGCATCGAGCGCCTCGGCGCCGTGCCCGTCGAGCATCTCCAGGAGGCGCTGGCGAGCTGCGACGCGCTCATCCTACCGTCGCGCCACGAGAGCTTCGGGCTGGTGGTGATCGAGGCGTGGGCCGCCGCCCGCCCGGTGCTGGCCGAGCGCGCCTCGGGATCGCTCGCCACGCTGGTGAGCGACGGCGTCGACGGCTACCTGTGCAGCGGGGCCGACGCCTACGCCGCGCGGCTCGCCGAGTGGCTCGCGGACCCCGCGCGGTGCCGCGCCATGGGCGCGGCGGGCCGCCTCGCGGTGGAGCGCGAGCACCGCTGGGAGCACGTCGTCGCGCGC
>CAYMQR010000209.1:0-8414 GCA_964392195.1 uncultured bacterium
GTTCCGCGCCTTCTACGACGCCAACCACGACCCCAAGATCGGCGTGATCGTGGTCGCGGGCGTGGGCAAGCACTTCGGCGCCGGCGGCGACGTCGAGTGGGAGAAGTGGGGGCTGCGCGAGGCGTTCTACAATCGCTACCCTCACAACCGCCTGATCCGGTTGTCGCGCAAGCCGGTGCTCGCGGCGGTGCAGGGCTACTGCCTCGGCGGCCACAACCACATGGCCTACATCTGCGACTTCACCATCGCCGCCGACGACGCGATCTTCGGCCAGGCCGGCCCCAAGGTGTCGAGCCCCGCCGACGGCTTCTTCGTCCCCTACCTCACCAAGGTGATCGGCGCGAAGCGCGCGCGGGAGATGTGGATGCTGTGCCGCCGCTACACCGCCGACGAAGCGCTCGCCATGGGCCTCGTCAACAAGGTGGTGCAGCGCGCCAGGCTGGACGAGGAGGTGCTCGCGTGGTGCGAGGAGATGCTCTCGCTCTCGCCCGGCTGCCTCGAGATCCTCAAGGCCGCGTTCGACCAGGAGATGGACGGCTACGCCGAGATGGGCACGATCTCGAGCCAGTTCTATCCCGACTGGTTCGACATGCCGGAGGGCAAGGAGGGCGGCAACGCCTTCGTGCAGAAGCGCCCCCCGGAGTTCTGGAAGATCCGCGACGACGAGGCGAAGTCGCGCGAGACGCTGCTCGAGCTCTACGAGCAGAGCCTCGGCAAGCCGCCCAAGACCTGAGCTCGCCGCCGCACGCCACGACCACGGAGACGCGCCGATGAAACCAGCGCCGTTCGACTACGCCGCGCCGACCTCGCTCGACGAGGCGGTCAAGCTGCTCGCCGCGAACGAGGGCGAGGCCAAGGTGCTCGCCGGCGGGCAGAGCCTGATGCCGCTCCTCAACATGCGCCTCGCGCGCCCCGGGCTGCTCGTGGACCTGGCGCGGATCCCGGGGCTCGACTACGTGCGCGAGGAGCAGGGCGCCGTCGTGATCGGCGCGATGGCGCGCCAGCGCGCCCTCGAGCGCTTCGCGCCCGCGGCGCGGATCGCGCCGCTGCTCGCCGCAGCCCTCGAGCACGTCGCGCACCCGCAGAACCGCAACCAGGGCACGGTGTGCGGCTCGCTCGCCCACGCCGACCCGGCGGCCGAGCTGCCCGCGATCGCGCTGACCCTCGACGCCACCTTCCGGGTGGTAGGCCCGGGCGGCAGCCGCGAGGTCGCCGCGCGCGACTTCTTCGTCACCTACCTCACCACCGTCCTCGAGCCCAGCGAGGTCCTCGCCGAGGTGCGCTTCCCGGCGCAAGGACCGCGCACCGGCTGGGCGTTCGACGAGGTGGCGCGCCGCCACGGCGACTTCGCCATGTGCGGCGTATCGACCACCGTCACCCTCGACACCACCGGCGCGGTCGCCGACTCGCGGGTGGTGCTGTTCGGAGTGGGCGCCACGCCGATCCGCGCCGCGAGCGCCGAGAAGGCGCTGCTCGGCCAGAAGCCGAACGACACCCTCTTCGCCGAAGCCGCCGCGCGGGTGAACGACGCGATCGACGAGCCGCTCTCCGACGTCCACGCCACCGCCGAGTACCGCCGCCACGTCGCGAAGGCGCTCACGGCCCGCGCTCTCCCCCACGCCTTCGCCCGCGCCCGAGGAGCCTGACCATGATCGCCAAGCGGTCCATCTCGCTCACCGTCAACGGCGTCCGCTACGAGGCCACGGTCGAACCGCGCCTCACGCTCGTCGACCTGCTGCGCAACGAGCTCGGCCTGACCGGCACCCACGTCGGCTGCGAGCACGGCGTGTGCGGCGCCTGCACCGTGCTCATCGGCGGCAAGGCGGTGCGCTCGTGCATCCTGCTCGCGGTCCAGGCCGACGGCGCCGACATCACCACGGTGGAGGGGCTGAGCCCCACGGGCCAGCTCCACCCGATCCAGCAGGCCTTCCAGGAGCAGCACGGCCTGCAGTGCGGGTTCTGCACGCCGGGCTTCCTGCTCTCGGTGAAGGAGCTGCTCGCCGACCACCCCGACCCCACCGACGAGCAGATCAAGGAGACGCTCGGCGGCAACATCTGCCGCTGCACCGGCTACCAGTCGATCTTCGCCGCGGTGAAGTGCGCCGCGCGGAAGCTGAAGGACCCCGCCCACGGCGCCGTCGCCACGGGCGTCGCGCAGGTCGGCTGAGCCGGTACCCGAACCGAGGAGCGATCCCATGGCCGTCGAGATCCCCAAGACCATCGCCGACTTCCCCAACAGCGGCTCGCGCTTCATCGGCCAGTCGGTGAAGCGGGTCGAGGACCCGCAGCTTCTCACGGGCAAGGCGGAGTTCATCGACAACCTGGTGCTGCCCGGCATGCTCCACTGCGCGATCCTGCGCAGCCCGCACGCCCACGCGCGGATCAAGCTGCTCGACGCCACGAAGGCGCTCGAGCTGCCGGGCGTGGTCGCGGTGGTGACCGGCGAGGACGCGCTCAAGTGGGCCAACCCCGGCTACACGCTGCCGGTCGGCTGGGGCTGCCACTGCCTGGCCGCCGACAAGGTGCGCTTCGTGGGTGAGCCGGTGGCCGCGGTGGCGGCGGTGAGCCGCTACGTGGCCGAGGACGCCCTCGAGCTGATCGAGGTCGACTACGACACGCTGCCCGCGATCGCCGATCCGTTCGAGGCCATGAAGCCGGGCTCGCCGCTCTTGTTCGAGGACAAGGGCACCAACGTGATGCTGCAGCGCAAGTTCACGTGGGGCGAGGTGGACGCCGCCTTCGCCGCCGCCAAGACCGTCGTGACCGGCAAGTTCCGCTGGCATCGCCTCGGCGCGAACCCGCTCGAGACCTTCGGCGTGGTGGCGCAGTGGGACGTGGTCGACGGCACCCTCACCTGCCACGGCGCCTTCCAGTCGCAGTCGCACATGGCGCTGGGCCGCGCGATGACCTTCAGCCTGCCGTCCAACAAGGTGCGCTTCGTGAGCCACCCCCACGGCGGCAGCTTCGGCGGCAAGGGCGGGTTCCGCGGCACCGAGATCGCCGCGATGCTGTCGCGCAAGGCCGGCGGCCGCCCGGTGAAGTGGATCGAGGACCGCATCGAGTACCTCTCGGCGGGCGCGGGCCAGGCGTGGGACCGCCACTACGAGGGCTCGATCGCCCTCGACGCGGACGGCAACGTCACCGGCTTCGCGGTCAAGCTCGTCGACGACCTGGGCGCCACCGGCGAGGCCTACGGCGCGGTGTCGTGCGCCAAGCCCCTCGCCTCGTTCACCGGCCCCTACAAGATCCCGACCGCGTCCTACGACCTGACCATCGTCGGCACCAACAAGCTGCCCACCGGCGCCTACCGCGGCATGGGGCCGCCGCCCCACAACTGGGTGCTCGAGTCGCTGATGGACCAGGCGGCGCGCCAACTCGGCGTCGACCCGGCCGAGCTCAGGCGCCGCAACTACATCCCCAAGGACGCCTTCCCCTACACGATCCCGAGCGGCAACGAATACGACAGCGGCGACTACGTGGCCGCCCTCGACACCGCGCTCGCGATGTCGAAGTACCCCGAGCTGCGCGCCGCGCAGGCCAAGGCGCGCGCGAGCGGCAAGCTCTTCGGGGTCTCGGTGGTGAGCACCATCGAGCCCGGCGTGTTCGACTGGAACGCTTACGCGATCGTCGGCGCCGAGTCCACCGGCGTGCCCGAGTCGGTGACCGTTAGCCTCGACATCGTGGGCAGCATCACCGCCCGCCTCGGGTTCTCGCTCGAGGGCCAGGGCCAGTACACGGTGGTGGCGCAGGTGCTCGCCGATTACTTCGGCTCGGTGCCGGAGATGATCCGCGTGGTGCCGCTCGACACCCTCAGCGCGGCGCCGCACTTCGGACCGGGCGGCAGCCGCCTCGGCGTCGCGATCACCGGCGCCACGCTGGGCGCCGCCGAGCGCCTCAAGGAGAAGCTCCTCAAGGTCGCCGCGGTGCTGCTGCGCTGCGGCCCCGAGATGCTCGAGCTCAAGGACGGCAAGGTGCTGATGAAGGGCGTGCCGGGCGTCGAGCTGACGCTCGCGCAGGTCGCCGGCGTGATGCTCGCGCGCAGCGACCTCTTGCCTCCCGACGTCGACCCCAACCCCGAGGCGACCTACGCGTGGACCGCGGCGGGCCGCACCCAGGCCGACGACCAGGGCCGCGCCAAGAGCTACCTGACCGCCGCCAACGCGTGCCACGTGGTGGCCGTCGAGGTCGACCCCGACACCGGCAAGGTCGAGATCGCCGGCTACTGGATCGCCGATGACTGCGGCACCCGCCTCAACCCGGCGAACGTCGAGGGCCAGACCCAGGGCGGCGTCGCGCAGGGCGTGGGCGCCGCGCTCCTCGAGGAGTACGTCTACAACGAGGACGCGCAGCTCCTCACCTCCACCTTCATGGACTACCTGCTGCCGACGATCTACGAGGTGCCGTTCACCGAGAAGCAGGCGCTCTGCACGCCGTCGCCGTTCGCGCCGCTCGGCGCCAAGGGCTGCGGCGAGGGCGCGATCCACACCACGCCCGCCGCCGTGCTGTGCGCGATCAACGACGCGCTCGCACCGCTCGGCGCCGAGATCCACGAGATGCCCGCCTCGCCGGTGCGGGTGTGGAAGGCCATCCAGGACGCCAGGGAGAAGGCGTGAATCCAGGGCTCGAGCCCGGAGGGCTGCGGTCCCTCGCAGCCGCGACCTCGCATCCCGATCGAATGCTGCGGACGCGAGGGACCGCGTCCCTCCACCCCTGACCAGGAGAATCCATGTCGAATCCCGATCACTTCGTGGCGCTCAGCGAGTGCCACTTCATGAACGAGGAGTCGCTCCACGAGATGGCGTATTACCCGCAGTTCACCCAGTGGTGGCAGAGCGTCGACGGCGTGATGCGCTCGTGGGGCGGCGGGCGCGAGCTCGCCGGGGGCGGCGCCATGCCCGCGCCGCGCGCCCACGCGCTGATCGAGTGGATGGACAAGGCGGGCGTGGACGTGTGCTTCGCGCTGCGCGAGTCGATGATGGACGTGTCGGGCGGCGCGATGTGCATGTCGACCAACGCCTTCATCATGAAGGAGATCGCGCCCTACCCCGACCGCATGTACCTCGAGTGCAACGTCGGCCCGATCTTGAAGCGCGGCGTGAAGAACGCGATCTGGGAGCTCGAGTACCTGGTCAAGAACGGCAACGCCAAGCTCTGCAAGGTGTACGTGCCCGAGGACGACGGGCCGCTCAACGACCGCCGGCTGTGGCCGTTCTACGAGAAGGCGATCGAGCTCGACATCGCGCTCACCGTGCACACCGGCATGGCGTACGTCATGCCGCAGCCCAACAAGCACACCCACCCCGAGCTGCTCGACGACATCTGCATCGACTTCCCGCAGCTCAAGATCATCGCCTACCACATGGGCTGGCCGTACCACGAGTGCCTCATGGGCCTCGCCGGCAAGCACCAGAACCTCTACCTCAGCCTGTCCGGCATCATCGGCTGGCTGCAGTGCGCGCCCTACCGCGGCTACCACATGATCGGCGAGGCGCTGCAGTGGGTGAAGCCCGAGAAGATCGTGATGGGCCTCGACCTCGCCTTCGACGACATGCCGCGCGTGGTCGACTTCATGCGCACCTTCCAGATCCCCAAGGAGCTCCGCGAGCAGTGGGGCTACAAGGAGATCACCGACGAGATGCGCGCCGGCTTCCTCGGCCTGAACCTCGCGAAGCTCGCCAAGATCGACACCCACAAGCGGGTGAAGAAGGGCTGAGCAAGCCCGCCCTGGAGGGCTGCGGTCCCTCGCAGCCGCCGAGCTTCGTCTCGATCGATCGCTGCGGACGCGAGGGACCGCGTCCCTCCACCCCCCGGATGACGCCATGGCCACTCGCCTCTCCGCCACCACCAAGCTGACCCGCAAGCTGCGCGACAAGGCGTGCATCGTCGGGATCGGCGAGACCACCTACTGCCGCGCGCCGGGCTCGGGCATGACCCAGCTCGGCATCCAGCTGCGCGCCTCGATGCGCGCCATCGAGGACGCCGGGCTCACGCCCCGCCAGGTGGATGGCGTCATGCCCTTCCCCAACCTCGGCAGCGCCGAGGAGATCGCCGCCAACCTCGGCGTCGAGAGCCTGCGCTTCGCGGCCACCGTGCACATGGGCGGCGCCGCGCCGTGCGCGTCGATCGCGCAGGCCGCCGCGGCGGTGAACGCGGGGATCGCCACCTACGTGCTCATCCCCGCGGGCTGGAACGGCTACTCGGGGCGGCGCACCCGCGAGATCGTGACCGAGACGATGGCCGCGCTGCCGGGTGGCGCCATCGCCCGCGACTACTACCTGCCCCAGGGACTCACCGCGCCGCCGCAGTGGTACTCGCTGCTCGCGCGCCGCCACATGCACGAGTTCGGCACCACACCCGAGCAGCTCGGCGCGATCGCGGTCGCGATGCGCAAGCACGCCCAGCTCAACCCGAACGCGGTGATGCGCGGCAAGCCGCTCACCCTCCCGGACTACCTGGCGTCACCGATGATCAGCGCGCCCTACCGGCTCCTCGACTGCTGTCTCGAGACCGACGGCGCCGCGGCGATCGTCGTCACCAGCGCCGAGCGCGCCGCGGACCTGAAGCAGAAGCCCGTGTTCGTCATGGGCGTCGCCGCCGGTCAGCCCGACCCGGCGGACGAGATCGTGAGCCGCAAGGACATCTTCCGCACCGGCCTCAGCATGGCGGCGCCCGAGGCGTTCGCGATGGCGGGCGTGCGCCCCAGGGACGTCGACTTCGCGCAGATCTACGACTGCTTCACCTTCGAGGTGCTCCAGCAGCTCGAGGAGACCGGCTTCGTGAAGCGCGGCGAGGGCGGCGCCTTCGTCGAGGACGGCCGCATCGAGCTCGGCGGCGAGCTGCCGGTCAACACCAGCGGCGGCCTGCTCTCCGAGGCGCACTCGCTCGGGATGGGCCACGTGGTCGAGGCGGTCAAGCAGCTCCGCGGCGACGCCGGCGAGCGCCAGGTCGCGGACGCCTCGATCGGGGTCGTCACCGGCTGGGGCGATTTCGGCGACGGCTCGATCGCGATCCTCCGCAACTGACCTCTTCCCACCGCGCCGCTCGCCGGCCCGGAGCACGACCATGACCGAGACCACGACGCCCAGACCGCTACCCCAGCTCACCGGCTTCTCCAGGGACTTCTACGGCTTCTGCAAGCAGCGCGAGCTGCGCTTCCAGAAGTGCGCCACGTGCGGCGAGTGGCGCCACGTGCCGCGCGAGATGTGCGCCGGCTGCGGCTCCTTCGAGTGGGAGTGGGCGCGGTCGAGCGGCAAGGGGAGCGTGTTCACGTGGTGCGTGGTCGAGCGCGCGCTCCATCCCGGCTGGGTGGCGGCGCAGCCCTACGCCGTGGTGGTCGTCGAGCTCGACGAGGGCGTGCGCCTCGTCACGCAGGTGAACGACGTGCCGCCCGCGGAGCTCGAGATGGGGATGCCGGTCGAGGTCGTCTTCGACGACGTCACCCCCGAGATCACACTGCCCCATTTCCGACGCCGATCCGACTGAGCCTCGCGGCTGCGAGGGACCGCAGCCCTCCATCCTTCCGATCCGGAGACCCGCCATGACCCTCAAGACGCCGATGCCCGCCACGTTCACCTTCGAGCAGCGCGGCAAGATCGCGATCTTCACGATCAACCGCCCGCAGGCGATGAACTCGTTCACCGGCGAGATGCTCGCCGCCATGGACGCGGGGTTCGCCGAGTTCCAGCGCCGGAACGACCTGTGGGTCGCGATCCTCACCGGCGCCGGCGCCAAGGCGTTCTCGGCGGGCATGGACCTCAAGGAGGCGATCCCGCAGATCACCGAGGGCAACGAGATGGGCTACGACGACCACACCAAGCGCCCGTTCTCGGACGTCTTCAAGCCGATCATCGCGGCGGTCAACGGCCACTGCATCGCGGGCGGGCTCGAGTTCATGCTCGGCACGGACATCCGCATCGCCGCCGAGCACGCCACCTTCGGCCTCGGCGAGGTGAAGGTCGGCATCATCCCGGCGGGCGGCTCGCACGTGCGCATCCCGCGCCAGATCCCGTGGGCGGTGGCGATGGAGCTGCTCCTCATGGGGCGCCCCATCACCGCCCAGCGCGCCTACGACGTGGGGCTGATCAACGCGATCGTCCCCGCGGACAAGCTCATGGAGACCGCGCTGGAGTGGGCCGAGACCATCTGCAAGAACGGCCCGCTCGCGGTCCGCACCGCCAAGGAGATCGCGGTCCGCGCCCTGGCGCTCGAGCCGGGCTTCGTGCTCGAGAAGGCGATCGCGCCGCGGGTGCTCAACTCGGAAGACGCCAAGGAAGGCCCGCGCGCCTTCCTCGAGAAGCGCGCGCCCAACTTCAAGGGCAAGTGAGCGCCCGCGGAGGGCGGCGGCGCCGCCCTCCGCGACCCGCCGCGCACGCCCGCGCCGGACGCGCTCGTCCCATCGGTTTCGCCGATGCGAT
>CAYMQR010000210.1:0-8396 GCA_964392195.1 uncultured bacterium
TGCTGCGCGCGCGCGCGATCGAGAACCAGTGCTTCGTGGTCGCCGCCAACCAGACCGGCGTCGGACCCACCGGTGCGTGCTGGGGGCACAGCATGATCATCGACCCGTGGGGCACCGTCCTCGACGGCCTCGGCGACGAGCCGGGAGTCGCGCTCGCCAAGCTCGAGCCCGGCGAGCTGGCGCGGGTGCGTCGCTCGCTGCCCGCCCTCGACCACGTGCGGCTGGTCAAGCGCGCGGGCGCCGCCGGCCGCGCGTCGCGAGGCCGGCGTGGCTGAGCTCCCGCCGCGGGCGCGCGCGGCGCGCTGGCTCGCCGTCGCCGGCGCGCTGGCGGTGGCGACCCTCGCGTCCGGGTGCACCAGCGTGTTCCGCGCGCCTCGCGAGCGCGCTCCCGACTTCGTCGTGCAGCGCCGCTTCGAACGCGCCGAGTCGCTCTACAAGTCAGGGCAGCTCACCGACGCCTACCGCCTCTACGAGCAGCTCTGGGACGACTACGAGCCGCACGCCTACTCGGTGCCGTCGCGGATGCGGATGGCGGAGCTCGACCTCAAGCAGAAGAACCTCGACCAGGCCGAGGAGGCGCTGCGCGACGTGCTCGCCGCCAAGCCGAGCGGCGAGATCTCGGCCCGCGCCCAGCTCCTCATGGGCGACCTGCTCTACGGGCGTGGCGACTGGGCGGGCGCGCGCGAGCACTACCAGGCGTTCCTCGCCGCCAGCCCGAAGGCGCCCGAGACCCTCGCGGTGCTGACGCGGATCGGCGAGATCCACGAGCACCGCGGCGAGCACGCGCTGGCGCTGCGCGCCTACGACAAGGCCCTCGACCAGGCGATCCAGCCCGGCGACGTCGCGACCATCCAGAACGCGATCAACGCGGTGCTCACGGGCGAGCTCAGCACCGCCCAGCTCGAGCAGACCGCCGAGCTCTACGAGGGGCGCGCGGTCGGTGTGGCGGCGAAGCGGATCGCCGCCGAGCGCGCCGCGAACCCGCCGCGTCCGGCGCCCGCGCCGCTTCCTCCGGCGAAGCCCGCGCCCATCGCGACCTCGAGCGTCGAGCCCGCACCGCCCCCCGCCGTGCCGCCGCCCGCCGCGCTGCCGCCGCCCGCGACGCTGCCGTCGAGCGAGCCCGTCGAGCCCGCGACGCCGGCGACCACCCCCCCGCCGCTGGTCGCGTCGTATCCCACGCCCAGCGCGCCGCCGCCCGGCGACACGACCGCGCCTTCCGCCGAGCTCGGCGCACCGCTTCCCGAGACCGCGCCGCCGGAGGGCCCCGCTCCCGAGCTCACGGTCACGCCGGACACCGGCCCCGACCTCGCCACCGCCATCGCCGTCGAGGCCGACGTCATCGCGCTGCAGCGCGCTCGCCAGCGCAGCCGCGACGCGCTGACGATCGTGTGCCTGCTGCCGCTCACCGGGAAATACGCGGCGTTCGGCCTGCGCGCCCTCGACGGGATCACCGAGGCAGCGGACGTGTTCCGCCCCACCGCGAGCGGCGAGCCGGTGGTGCCGGTGCGGTTCGTGATCGGCGACACCCAGGGCGACCCCGAGCGCGCCCTCGCGCTCTACGACGAGCTGGTCGAGGCCCACCGCGCCATCGCGATCCTCGGCCCGATGGTCGGCAAGGTCGCCGAGGTGATCTCGCAGCGCGCCGCCGCCAGCGGTGTCCCGATGCTCACGCTGGCGCGCAAGGCCGCCTTGAGCGGCGCGGGAACGTGGTCGTTCCGCGCCAGCCTCACCGACGCCGAGCTCACCCGGAACCTGGTCAAGGTCGCGACCCAGGACATGGGCATCAAGCGCTTCGCGGTGCTCTATCCGAACGAGCCCTACGGCATGGAGATCCGCGACCTGTTCGTCGCCGACGTCCGCGAGGCGGGCGGCGAGATCCGCGCGGTGGCGGGCTTCAGCCCCAACGCCTCGGACTTCGCGGCGCCGATCAAGACGCTGCTCGCGCGGAAGAAGCCGGGCGACCCCGAGACCGGCACTCCCGACGACCTCGGCTTCGACGCGCTCTTCATCCCGGGCTCGGAGGCGAACGTCAAGCTGATCGCGCCGCAGCTCGTGTTCCACGGCATCGTCGACGCGCAGCTCCTCGGCACCAACTCGTGGAACTCGATGAAGCTGGTCGAGGAGTCGGGCTCGGCGCTCCAGGGCGCCTTCTTCCTCGACGGCTTCTTCCCCGACAGCCCGAACGTCGACGTGCGCACATTCGTGCAGCGCTTCGACCACGACTTCGACCGTGACGCCACGCTCGTCGAGGCGCTCGCCTTCGAGGCCGCGACGCTGCTTCGCCAGCGCGTCGAGAGCGGCGCCGCGCGTACCCGCGACGAGCTCGCGCGCTCGGTCTCCACGCTCTCGGACTACCGCGGCGTCGCCGGTCTCGCCGGCTTCGACGCGCGGGGCGACGCGATCCGTCTGCTCAAGGCGCTCACGGTGTCCGGCGACGCGATCGAACAGGTGCGGTGGCCGGTCGAGCCGCCCGGCACCACCATCCGCGACGTTTCCCCGGCGTCGCCGCGACGCTGACCATGAAGTTCCAGGACCTCGGCGAGATCCCGTTCATCGACCGCCTGCGCCGGCGGCTGTCGCGGGCGGACGGCGTCGAGCTCGGCCTCGGTGACGACTGCGCGGCGCTCGCCGGCTTCGACCGCGGGCGGTTGCTGGTCACCACCGACCTCCTCCTCGAGGACGTCCACTTCCGCCTCACCACCACGACGCCCGAGCAGCTCGGCCACAAGATGCTCGCGGTAAACCTGAGCGACGTCGCGGCGATGGGCGGCACGCCGCGGTTCTTCCTGTGCGCGCTCGGCGTCCCCGCCGACCTCGAGGTGGAGATCATCGAGCGCCTGTACGAGGGCGCGCTGTCGCTCGCCGACCGCTTCGAAGTGGCGCTGGTGGGCGGCGACACCAACCGCTCCGAGAGCGGCCTGGTGCTCGCGATCACGGTGATGGCGAGCCCACCCAAGCGCGGCGCGCTGACGCGCGCCGGCGCCCGCGCCGGCGACGTGGTCATGGTGACGGGCACCCTCGGCGACTCGGCGCTCGGCCTCAAGATCCTCGAGGAAGACCGCGCCACGACGCCGCACCTGCCCGCCTTCGAGCAGCTCACGCGGCGCCACCTCGAGCCGACGCCGCGCATCGACGCCGGGCGCGCGCTCGCCGCCGACCGCCTCGCCCACGCGATGATCGACGTCAGCGACGGTCTGGCGATCGACGCCACCCACCTCGCCGTCGAGAGCGGCGTGGGGATCGAGATCGATCCCGCCGCGATCCCGCTCAGCCCCGAGCTCCAGGCGGTCGCCCACGAGCTCGGCCTCGACGCCGTGGCGATCGCGGCCGCCGGCGGCGAGGACTACGAGCTGCTGTTCACGGCGTCGCCGCGCCACGTCGCGGAGATCGAGGACTCGCTGCGCCGCCTGGGAGTGCCGGTGACGGTGATCGGCCGCGTCACCGAGCGCGCGGGCGAGGTCATGATCGGCGATCGACCGGCGCGCGAGCTGCGCGGCTACCAGCACTTCGAGCTGGCGTCGGCGGCGGTGGCAGCGGGCCCCGAGGGAGGCTCGTGCGAGTGAGCCGGGCGCGTACGCGCGTGGCCGCGCTCGCGGGCACCGCGCTGGCGCTCGCTGCGAGCGGCTGCTCGTCGGACGGCCACGGCGACGCCCTGCCGGCCCAGTCGTGGTCGCTGGTGGCCGACACCCTCACCACGCCAGGTCTCCACAGCCAGGGCCTCGCGAGCCTGCCCGAGCGCGGCCCCGACGTGCTCGCGTTCACCAGCCGCTTCAGCATCGATCGCGCCCGCGGCGAGACCATCGAGAAGCTCGCCGGCTCGATCCCGAGCGACCTAGCGCCCCAGAAGTTCGATCACCTCGGCGACATCGACGCGTGGGGTGACCTGATCTACGGCGGCCTCGAGGACAACTCGGAGCCCTACGGCGATCGTTTCCATCGAGCGCTGGTGGCGTACGACGCCGAGACGCTCGCGGCGGCGGCCCACGCCGTCGACCCCGGTGCACCGGACGCGCCCGGCGACGGCGACGCGCCGTGGGTCGCGGTGTCGCCCGACGGCGCCTGGGTGGTCGCCTCGGAGTGGGACCCGCAGGAGTCGCTGATCGTGTTCAGCCGGGACGCGATCCTGGCCGGCGGCGAGCTCGCCGAGGTCGCGCGGATCCCCCTCGACGCCACGCTCGCGCGCGTCCAGGGCTGCGACTTCGACGGCCCGCGGACGCTGGTGTGCGCCTCCGACGACGCCGCCACCGGCAAGCTGGTGTGGTCGATCGTGCTCTCGAAGCCGCTCGACGCCCGCGCCGATCCCGCGGACCTCACCGGCCACGTCGCGCCGCTCTTCCCCACGCTGATCCCCGAGGACGTGTGCGGGGTGGAAGCCGAGGTGGAGGGCGTCGACGTGAGCGGCGACGAGCTGCGGGTGATCGTGATCGGCACCTGCCTGATCGACACGCACGTCGACCTGTACGTCCGGGGGTGAGAAGCGGGAGTCGACTCCTCCTGGCCCCCGGCCCGACGGGAGTCGGGCCCTCCGACGGCGGCCCATGCCCCGGCTCGGAGGGACCGCCTCCTGGCGGTCCGCCGACGCAACACGTCACCGGCAGCACGCCGGAGCGCGTGATACAGTGCGGCGCCGTCGCGCGCCGGCTGGCCCGGTTTCGCGGCACTTTTCCATGAATCCAGACCGTCTGCGCGAGCTCCTCCACGAGGTCAAGGCCGGCAAGGTCGAGGTCGACGGAGCGCTCGAGCGGCTCGCCAACCTGCCCTACCAGGACCTCGGCTTCGCGCGCGTCGATCACCACCGCGCGCTGCGCAAGGGCTTCCCGGAGGTGGTGTACGGCGAGGGCAAGACCGCGCCGCAGGTCGTCGGCATCGTGCGCGCGCTCGCGAAGGCCGGCTCGAACGCGCTGGTGACGCGGGTCGACGCCGACAAGGCGCGCGCCGTGCGCCGCAAGCTCAAGGACGCCGTGTATCACGAGGCGGCGCGCGCGCTCACCCTCGTGACGACGCCGCCCAGGCCGTCCGGGCGCGGCACCGTGGTGGTGGTGAGCGCCGGCACCTCGGACCATCCGGTCGCCGAGGAGGCGGCCGTCACCCTCGAGATGATGGGCCAGCGCGTCGACAAGGTGTACGACGTCGGCGTGGCGGGCCTGCACCGGCTGCTCGGCGACACCGCGCGGCTGCGCGAGGCGAACGTGGTGATCGTGGTGGCCGGCATGGAGGGCGCGCTGCCCAGCGTGGTCGCCGGGCTGGTCGCCAAGCCGGTGATCGCGGTGCCCACCAGCGTGGGCTACGGCGCGAGCTTCGGCGGCGTCGCCGCGCTCCTCGGCATGCTCACGAGCTGCGCCTCGGGAGTCGCGGTCGTGAACATCGACAACGGCTTCGGCGCCGGCTGCGTCGCCGCGCTCATCAACCGCTCCTGACGTTCGAACGTATCCCCGTCGTGTCGCTCGCGTACCTCGACTGCTTCGCCGGACTGAGCGGCGACCTCTTCCTCGGCGCCCTGGTCGATCTCGGCTGGCCGGCGGAGGAGCTGCGCGCGGTGGCGCGCGCGGTGGTCGGCGAGCGCGCGGCGATCGAGATCCGCCGCGAGGCGCGCCACGGCATCACCGGCACGCGGGTGATCGTCGAGCCGGTGGCCGAGGGCCACCACGAGCACGGGCATCACCACGGCCACGGTCACGGTCACGAGCACACGCACGGTCCGGGTCACGACCACGATCACGACCACCCCCATGCGCACGCCCCGGTCCACCACGGCCACACCGCGTGGCGCGAGATCCGCGGCGAGCTCGCGCGCGCCTCGATCGAGCCGGCGGTCCGCGAGCGTGCCCTGGCCGTCTTCGAGCGCCTCGCGAAGGTCGAGGGGCACGTCCACGGCATCCCGCCCGACGACGTCGCCTTCCACGAGGTCGGCGCGGTCGACGCGCTCGTCGACATCGTCGGCACCGTGGCGGGCATCGAGGCGCTCGGGCTCGGGCCGATCGTGTGCGCGCCGCCGCCGCTCGGCAGCGGCTTCGTGCGCACCGCCCACGGCATGATGCCGGTGCCCGCCCCCGCGACGCTCGCGCTCCTCGAGGGGGTCCCGGTGCCCGGCGCCTCGCCCGCGCCCGGCGAGCGCACCACGCCCACCGGCGCGGCGCTCGCGGTCACGCTCGCCGACCGCTTCGGCGCGCGGCCCGACATGGTCGTCGAGCGCATCGGCTACGGCGTCGCCACCCAGGACCCGCCGCAGGTGCCGAACCTGCTGCGGGTGTGGGTCGGCCAGCCGGCCGGTGCGCGCACCGGGACCAGCACGCCAGTGACCTCGTGGGACTCGGTCGACGTGGTCGAGTGCGAGATCGACGACATGAACCCCGAGCTCTTCGGCCACCTCACCGAGCGGCTGCGGACCGCCGGCGCGCTCGACGTGCTGCTGGTGCCGGTGCAGATGAAGAAGGGCCGCCCCGGCACCTCGGTGCGGGTGCTGGCGCGCGGCGGCGAGGGTGAGCGGCTCGCCGCGACGCTGCTCACCGAGTCCACCACCACCGGCGCGCGCATCCAGCTCGCGAGCCGGGTGATGCTCGCCCGCGAGCTCCGGCGGGTCGAGACGCCGCTCGGCCCCGTGCAGGTGAAGATCGTCCGCCTCGGCGACGGCCGCCGTCGCCTCCATCCCGAGTTCGACGACCTGTGCCGGCTCTCCGAGCGGCACGGCGTACCCTTGATCGAGCTGGAACGTCGTATCATCGCGTTCCTCGAACAGCAGGAGATCGGATGATGTCGAGTACCCGCCGCATCGCCCCACGCGGCCGCTGCACCCGCTACCGAGCCACGCTCGCCGTCCTCGCGCTCCTCGCCGCCGCTTGCGGCGGCTCGGGTGGCGGCACGGAGAGCTCGGGCGACCCACGCACCGAGCCGCTGCTGCCGCCGCCCCCGCCCAAGGACGGCAGCGCCTTCACCACCGCGCCCGAGCTGAGGCTCGCTTCCGGCGTGGCGCCGGTCCGCATCGTGAAGGTGGCGCAGAACGCGCTGCGCCAGTACGAGCACCTCACCATCGCGAGCCTGCAGGGCAAGGTGGCGCGCGGCAGCGAGGAGCTGATCTGGATCGAACCCAACGACGACCAGCCGTGGCTCGACTTCGTGAAGGAGACCCGCGGCGTCACGGTCGAGCGCGTCTACAACGCGTACGACATGATGCGCCGCTTCCTCGACCACATCCCGGGCTACATCCGCGTCGACTCGCTCGAGTTCCCGGACTCGATCAACGCCGGCATCTCGTACGCGGGGCTGCTGGGCGCGATCGTCGTCGATCGCCGCCAGGAGCTCCACGTCCAGCCGCTCGGTCTCAGCCTGGTCGGTGACCTGAGCGGGTACGACGAGGCGCGCCTGCTCGCCGAGCACCCGGGCGAGTTCAGCCGCTCGATCGTGTTCGAGCAGCGCGAGGACATCCTGCCGCTCCTCAAGGACCTGCCGGTGCTGACCGGCGGGTTCGTGTTCCACGACGGCGAGGGGCGCACGCCGTTCGGCATGAGCGTCCTCGCGAGCCAGCCGCCGGGCGGCTTCCTGCTCGGCTGGCGCGGCCAGCAGAGCGAGCAGCCGATGGTCGAGGACGCGTCGCTCAACTCACTCGCGCTGGTGGCCTGCGACACCTGCCAGAACATCTCCACGCTCGCGCAGTTCTCGTACCAGCCGCCGCCCGTCCAGCCCAAGCCGCCAGCCCCCGCGATCGAGCGGGGAGCGCACTACGTGTCGCTGCTGGTGACCGACGGCGACAACGTCGGCTTCCTGATGAACGAGCTGTGGAAGCAGAAGTACTTCGGCAACGGCCAGCGCGGTGCCTTCCCGATCACCTGGGAGCTGTCGCCCGCCTTGACCCGCATCGCGCCGCCGATCCTCGAGTGGTACCTGCGGCGCGGAACGCCCAACGACTCGTTCATCGCGGGTCCGTCCGGCAAGGGCTACATCCTCCCCCACCTCGAGCCCAACCTCGACCGCTTCCTCGACGAGACCGAGCCCATGTTGTGGGACTCGGGTCTGCACATCGCCACCGTCATCGACGAGGTGCCGCTCGCGAGCGGCGCCTACGACCGCTACGCGAACCGCTCCTCGATCGACGCCGTCATCGCCAAGATCGGCGCCTACTATCAGGGCGGCGACGGCGCGGTGCGGTTCGTCAACGAAAAGCCGATCATCAGCGTCAGGTACGGCATCTGGGACGGCAACCTCACGCCCGAGCAGGCGGCGTCGATGGTGAACGGCTTGCCGCGCGCGCCCGGCGCCGGCACCAACGCGGTCAGCGTGGTGGTGATCCACCCGTTCTCGCGCTTCGGCGCGAGCGAGCGCGAGTACGGGCTGGTCGACATCGGGCGGCGCTTCCGCGACGGGCTCGACTCGCACGTGAAGCTGGTGCCGATCGAGCACCT